>JAUZPB010000099.1 GCA_030706145.1 Bacteroidota bacterium | reverse complement strand
CTTTGGAATTGAAAAGCTCGATATGTTGGATTATTTCGGGTGTAAATAATGGCTGTTTTCTTTTTATAAGCCATTATTGTGTTAATTTATCACTAAGGAGCAGGGTTTAATGGAAAAGATCACTTCTTAAGAGAAGAAGTAGTGTTATATTTTTTATATCCATTAAACTATGCTCCTTTCTAATACACTACTTACCCCCGCCTAATTTTTACAAAAGTTATGGTCATCTCCCAAATTCTTCCATTTTTTAATATTTACTAAAGGTACTTACCATAAACTGGTTTGATAAAGAAATGTCTTTTCTATAAATTGCGCCAACCGAATTAATACAAACAAGAAAGAAAAGTTATAAACAATTTATTTATGGGAATACAGATGAAAGTTATTGCAATAAATGGAAGTCCAAACGCTGAAGGAAATACTTTTCATGCACTGACATTGGTAGGTAACGAGATTAAAGCAGAAGGTATTGATTTTGAAATACTTCATATTGGACATAAAATGATTCATGGGTGTCTTGGATGCGGCAAATGTGGAATAAACAAAGATGAAAAGTGTTCCATTAAGACCGATAGTTTAAATGATTGGATACAGAAAATAAAAAATGCCGATGGTATACTAATTGGATCTCCTGTTTATTATTCAGGAATACCTGGCACATTAAAGAGCTTTTTGGACCGTCTATTTTATGTTGCTGGATCAAATGGAGGTCTATTAAGGCATAAGGTTGCAGCTGCTGTTGTAGCTGTAAGGAGGACGGGAGGTTCTGCAACCTTTGACAGCTTAAATCATTATCTTACCTATTCTGAGATGATAATAGCCACATCGAATTATTGGAATGTAATTCATGGCACTGCACCAGGTGAAGCATTAAATGATGGAGAAGGTAAGCAGATAATGAATGTTTTAGGAAAGAATTTTGTATGGCTGCTTAAGATGAAAGAAGCCACACAATGCAGTATTGAACCACCTATGCAAGAAAATAAGGTATATACTAATTTCATAAGGTAGGTAATTCTCCACATAAATCACAAGAGCCTGAAAGAAATATGATGGAAAAGATGCAATATATCAAAAAGAAGCCGGCTGCCTGTTTGCCAACCTAAGTACTACTAAGAATGAAGATATGGTCAATATAATAAAAGATGGCTATTTTCAGGAGATGGTCTGGTATGAAGTATTATCCAAGAGGGCTCCGCAGGCAATGCTGCTAATTCCAGATACATTTTTTACAAGGATTGCAGAATATGTAAATAAATACCATTAACAAATTGACCTCTGGCATGTTCAAATTCACCAACAATTCACTCAAATTTCAATCTTTTCTTGCTAATTGAGGATTAATTTATTAGGTTGAAAGTACACTTTATCAGAGACCATTCTAATTTTCGAGTAGGGATATTAAAATAATTCTTTGCTTTTGATTACAATTATCTTTTAACCATAGTATAAAAGGCAAAGTAAATAATATTTCTGTGTCATCTTAGAATACTACCCCCACTAAGATAATCTACTGAATCGCTATACCTTTCAAGATCAATATACAGTTGAGGAGATAGCTTCATGCGTGCTGTAAATTTCCTTTTATTATTCTTACTATCTATCACTTCTGGTGATTTTTTTGCGCAAGAGTCAGGTGTTAAAAATGATAACATCCAGCGCATAAAATCCATAAGCATTCAAAATAAGCCTGGACACATCTATAATACAATATCAATTGGTGACAGCCTCCGTGTTATTGATAGTGACCTAACTGAAATGGCAGATGTGATAATTGAATTCAAAGAAGAGCCATTGTTTATTTCACAAAAGATAAATGGGCTTAATAAAATCAGTGGGGCTCTTTATCAGGCAAGACAGGCACAATTTTCTAACGACCTCGGTCAGATATACAAAAGAGCCACTAAAGTTTTTTCGACTGCCTTAAATCAACCACAAAGAAAGCGGGAATACTACAAGGCATTCAACGGTATAAATATAAGCGTTCCCAAAGCTATGCTCTCATCTATCGCTTCACTTCCATATGTAAAGAAAATTCACAAGAACAATACAGTTTCAGCATATCTAGATAAAAGTGTAAAAATAATTGGTGCAGATTCTGTATGGTTCAATTATAATGATCAGGGAGATAGTGTAGTCGTAGGAGTCATTGATTCAGGTATAGATTATATGCACCCTGCTCTAGGAGGAGGCTTCGGTAAAGGATACAAAGTAATTGGAGGATATGATTTTGTAAACAAGGACAATGATCCTATGGATGATAATGGTCATGGAACTCACGTAGCAGGAATAATTGCTGGTAACTGCAACAGTATAAAAGGTGTAGCACCAAAGGCATTACTCGTGGCATACAAAGTTCTGGAGTCGCATGGCATTGGCTTTGAATCAGATATTATTGCAGCAATTGAGATGGCAACAGATCCGAATGATGATGGGAATTTTAGTGACAGATTAGATATTGTAAATATGAGTTTAGGTAGCGATATTGGGAATCCTTTTGATGCTATGACTGGAGCTGTAAATAATGCAGTAAAACTAGGAGTAACATTCTGTAATGCCGCAGGGAATGAATATTACTATGATAAAATTGGCAGTCCCGGGACGGCAGAATTGGCAATAACTGTAGGAGCCACAGATAAAGCTGACACGCTTGCAAAGTTCAGTTCAAAGGGGCCGACAAAAAAGACCTATATTATAAAACCTGAAATACTTGCTCCCGGAGTTGATATTAAGTCGAGTTTACCTGGAGGCAAATATGAAAACTTCAGTGGCACCTCCATGGCAACTCCTCACGTTGCAGGTGTATGTGCTTTGATAAAGCATTTACACAAAGATTGGACGCCAGAGATGATAAAATCTGCCATTGTAAGTTCAGCAAAAGATCTTGGACTTGATATCATGGCACAAGGAGCAGGGAGAGTAAATGCAATAAAAGCAATTTCAGTAAAAACAGTAACAATTCCGTCGCAATTAAGTTTTGGTTTGGACAAGCGAAATAGTGATAATTGGGAAACCGCTGATACAATAGCTATTAAAAACAATTCAAAGTCACCACAAAATTATAGTATAAAAGTAAAAGGCCTGTTAAGCGGCATAATGCTCGGAGCTAATCAGAATAATTTCACACTGCAGCCAGGTGAGATGCGTTATATAGTTTTTAATCTCAATGTTGATAATAACATAGTAACCTATAAAGAAAGTGGGCCATATTCTTATGGTGGGACGGTCCAAATTATTGGTACAGAAGATACATTGAAAATTCCATGGTCATTTGTAAAGGCCCCAGTTCTATCGTTAAGCTTTGATAAGCCTTTATTCTTCTATCAGGTCTATAATAAGGACCGGATACTTAACTCATACTTTGATGCATGGAAATCAAATGATCTATATTCTTCAGAATTATTACTTCCAAGTGGTAACTATAGCATACTTGCCTATTTCACAAGCCCACTAAAAGACAGTACAAGTAAGACTACCGATATGGCGCTGATTTACAAAGACAGTATAAATATACAAGGTTATAAAGAATTAAAAGTTAGTTCAGATGAAGCAAGATATAAAGTTGATTTTAATGGACTAGATGAATCGGGCAGAAAACTAAGTAGCCTTTCAAAATCAAAGTGCATTATTGATCTATTTTCCAAGGAGAAGGATAATATAAACAGATATCTTTCCGGAATCTCAACAGACAACGAGCTAAAACTTAAAGCATCATATATTCCTTCTGGTATATCAATTATAACAGGACAATTCCAGAATGACCCACATAATGAGCACAAAGTGAGGATTGTAAATTTCCCAATAATTTCAGGAATAAACAGCGATATCGAATTAAAAAATTCGCCTACAGATTTTATTCAGCAAAATATAAAAATATATATTCCTCTTGGTGTCAAGGATAGTTATTCGCAATTTCCTTTAACCTTTAGGTTTAATGCAAGCAGCTGGATCTCATATCTTTATGGTACATATTTCCGAGGAGACGAGATAAAAGAGAAAAACTGGGAAGGAGTTTTATATATAACTCCTGAATTAAGTCAGGACTTCGGATACTCGACTGAAGTTTTCTCTTTCTCTTTTACAGACTTTTCGGAATGGATTGAAACAGAGGAGTTCAGGACAAAAGGTGATAATCTTATGTGTTTTAACTTTTTTGCACCTACGGACATGTTTTGTTCAATAGATAAAGGGACAATGATCTTTGGAGACGGACCTATTTATCCATCCTGGTCCGGATTAAGCAGTTCGGCAATAAATGTAAATTCTTCAGGGTACTCAATTACTTCACTTCCCTTTTTCTTAGGTCAGCTAAAAGAGTCAAGGTATTCCGACCTAAATCATTCTGTCTATACAATATATGACCAGTTCAACAATATTGAAAGACGTGATACACTGAGTAATTTTAGAAATACTCCGATCACCTTGCCGCCAGGCAAGCACATATTTGAATTAAAGAATAATCATTATACTGTTGCAGGCAGATGGGGCAAGGCTACTTTATTAACAGATATTAATAAAACGGATTTATCATATAATTCCCCTAATATTACAACATTAAGAGTCTTAAATTCATCGGGGACACCAGTAAATATTTTACCTAAGAGAGATAAAGGCACAATATCATTTTCAGTGCAAAACCATTCATATACATTTATCGATACAGCAGAAACAAAATTATATTTAAGAATAAATGGAACTGCAAACTGGAAAGAAATTAGCATTTCTAAACGTATCAATGATAATTATCTAGGAGTTGTCAGTACAGCTGAAATAGGTGCTTATGCTGATTTAGATTCTGCTTTAATTGATATGAAAATAGTAACTCAAAACAAAGCCAATAACAAGACAGAATGGACTCTTGAACCTGGATTTGCAGTCGGCAGTTATATATATAATAGTGAGTCGACCATAGATACATTAAGCTCTATTCCAGTTGAATACAAATTGTACAATAATTATCCAAATCCTTTTAACCCTATAACAACAATTACGTATTTAATTCCAAAGAATACATTTGTTGAATTAGAAATATTTGACATACTGGGCCGTAAAATATCAACTTTAGTAAACAAGGAGCAAAGTGCAGGAAAGTACTCAGTTCTTTTTAATGCAAGTTCACTTTCAAGTGGGATTTATATATGTATTATTCGCGCTGGAGAATTCCGGGATTCAAAGAAGCTTTTACTTTTGAAATAAGGAAGCTCTTCCGGGAAGGTGGTATAGAGATGGTCAATATATTTAGATTATAGAAATCATCTCTCAAAAAAAGATAATTACTTTTCCGGCAAGTTGATTTTTTTTGCTATTATATAAATAGAAATAATATTTTATGGAGTTATGCATGTTACGGAATAAGTCAGTCTTTGCAATACTCATTACTTTAGCCGCAATGATTACTGTATATGGACAAGCAAACTATACTAATAACAACAGAGGCAATCTAGTCAGGATAGGCTTTAATCAAAAAGAAGTAAATGCAGGAGATACACTCTTGAGCTGGTATAATAACTGGAATTCCTCATCTTCCTTTAATTATTCAACATATTACAGTCACATTACTACTCCTCAGAGAAGCTACTTCCTAAAAATGCAGGAATTTCTAAGTGCATCAGAAGTCATTACAAATTATGTTGGTAAAAGGCTTATTGAAAATGAAGTCACATTGAACCTAAGGCAATTCGGCACCGGTACAGGCCCATTTTGGGATGTATTAACTCCGTATATGATAAATAATACAATTGTCGAGAAGACGCCAAATGGCAATTGGCTTATTTCAGGAGATTTTGGTAATGGCTTTCTTAGTAATAACGACTCTCTTAAGGTGTTTAACATACATGCTCCTAGCGGTCCAAATACAACCATGGCAGAGAGAATGAGAGCTATTTTGGGTAAAGTCGGCAATAAATATCTCGCTGCTTTTCATCAGCAAGATGGCAGTTATGACTATTTACTTGTAGAGCTTGATAACTCACCAAATATCGATACTTTAAAGTCAATTAGAGTACTGTTTACAAAGTCTAATTATGATGGTAATAATTATGCAATTACAGAAGTCAGAAATATTACTGGAGATCTTTATGCAATGTCAAAATCACACGGCATAGGTTTGGACATATATAGGTTCAGTGATAGCACATTTTATTATATAAAGACAGTACTTAAGGATAATTTTTCATCTGATCTGCGCACAGGTGAACTGTGGGGATGCAGGAATGGAAAACTTTATCAAATAAGACAGGGGAATTTGGTAAGCTATGAATTCAGCAGCTCAGATACATCTTTTATAAACAGAAGAGTACTTCTTGATGGTCTTACTAATAATTATTTCAATAATCTGGATGCAAATTATGGAATAGACGGAAATTTCAAATATGCAGCAAAAATCTTCCGCAAAGAAAACGGGCAAGATACACTTAAAATACTCGACATAGATAAAATGGAGTTTATCAACTCCATATATTTAGGAGGAGTAAAAAAGACATTTACACCTATAATTGATTCACCTTATGTATATGTGCATCAAATAACAGATCAACATACAGGAATTGAAGATGGCAGGAATACTTCAATATTAACAGACTATAGCCTGTCGGCATATCCAAATCCATTTAATGCTTCTGTAAAGATATCATATACATTACCATACGATAATAATGTTGAACTTAGCATCTATGACATGTTAGGAAGAAAACTTACGACACTTATAAAGGGTTTAGAAAAGAAAGGGAGCCATGAAGTGATATTTAACGCAGGCAATCTACCCAGTGGAATTTATCTTTATACCATTTATTCGGGAAGCTACAAAAAGACAAACAAACTCATGCTGCTCAAATAAGGGAAATTTATCGGGGCAGAATATTATTCTGCCCCAAAATAATTATCCAACTATATTTCAGTAACCAGTTTCGAAATTGCCTCTGCAGCTGTAACAACTTTTCTTACATCAACAATATTCAAGTTATCCTTTTCAGTATGAGTAACATCCTGGCATTCCATATTATCAGTAAACCATTTTGAAGTGAGCGCTATGGCAGGGCGTCCATATTGTACGAAAATGCTATGGTCACCCTGCGGCCATTGAATTCCTTTGCAAATTCCAGGGAAATTATTAAGCACAGTTTCTGCTTTTGTGCTAATCTCATGGGGCAGTCCATAAAATGAATAAGCCGTATCGCCTTCGAAGTATCCAGCACCATCGATATTAATATCAAGGAGTATATGTTCAAACGTGCCGTGGTTTTCAGCGATATATTTCATTTGTCCTGGCACAGCAAAATAATCTTCTCCATTTAATGCTACTATCTCGACTTGTCTTTCCCCCTTGTAAGCTTTTAACATTTCTGCAACTAACAGCAGTATAGTAACGCCCGTAGCATTATCTATAGCACCCGGGGTCCCTTTTTTAGCATCAATATGCGCAGTAATTACAACCTTTGAAGAAGGATCTTCACCTTTTCTGGCAACTACATTAAATCCATTTCCCGGAATGCGTCTTGATAAAGACTTCAGAGCTACTACTTTGCCAACAAAAGGCAAAAGCTTCTGGCCCTCAATATCTTTCATATAAACAGATGGAATGTCAAAGTCTCCATCTTCAATAAGCGGGAAAGGATAGACTCCGCCGGCAAGAGCAGAGTTTCTACCTGTAGCAGCAATGAATGCTTTAGCTCCACTGTTTTCCAGCAAAGTGACAATTTTCTTGTGCTCATCGGGATTATAAAAGACAAAGTTTTTTGGCATTAATTGTTCTTTTGTAATATCTCCATAAAGAAGCACAATTTTTCCTTTAGCATCGAGCTTTTCCAGTTCCTGGACAGTTGAAGCGGCCGAAAGCTCAGATGAAAGATCACAGCCAAGAGAATATGGGCCCGGATAAACAGAAAAGCACGTATCGCCTGCTTTCAATGTAGCCCCGCCATCTTCCCAATCTATTGCATTAAATGGCTGGAGTTCAGTTTGCCAGCCGAAAGAAGAGATTTCTTTTTCAAAGAATGTTGTAGCTATTCTATTACCCTCACTGCCTACGCAGCGTTCAGAAATTTCACAGCAAAGCTTATTCAAATAATTGGAAGCCCTGGTTTGGAAATTTTCATTACTCATGATTACCTCCATTTATGATTTTTAGAGAGGCACAAATAAACGAAATATAAAGGGAAAAGAATTGTATTAAACCGACATTTTTTCTTTTGTAATTTTGCTCCTATATTCCCCCGGAGTGTAGCCTGTAAAGTCCTTAAATGCATGTACAAACTGCGACTGGTCATAGTAGCCAGCATTAAAGGAGACATCTGTAAGGTTGGAACTGCTCTCTATCATTTTTAGGGCACGTGTAAAACGTATTATTCCAGAAAATGTTCTGGGTGAAAGTCCGACATATTTATTAAAGACCCTTTCAAATTGTCTTTCACTTACAAAGAACTTTTTTACGAAACTATCAATTTGGAATTTAGTCCATGAACCGTTTGATATATAGTTTATACTTTCTTTTATCATATTAAAATGGTCTTTATTCGGAACAGACAGGTTCTTTAAGAGGTAAGCTTCAATGATCCTTACGCGCTCAGAAGTACTCTTTGCATCCTGCAGCCTGTAGCCGAGTATTTTATATACTTTGCCAATACATTCAAGATCAATTGTATTGTGAGAGATTTCTGAAGCAGGGAGATTAAAAAAACTTGTAATTGAATATGGGTGAAACACCACGCCAAATAATCCGGCTGAATCCTTTGAAATAATATCCCTGTATTTTGTAAACTGTCCGCAGCATAGAAATTCCGGCTGCCGCATTTCAAAGGCTTGGCTATTTCTTTCCAGAAAAGGTGTACCATAATGAAATATAAACTGGAGCTCACCACAAGGGAATAGTCTTTCAATGTGCAAAGAATTCCCCTTTTCAAGTGTCCAGAAGCATTTTACAAAATCTGATAAATACTCAGATGGAGGTATTACTTTTATCTTCACTTATTTAAAACACCACATTGTTATTTCTTGATAGTACTCCAAAATAACTTTTTCATTTCACATAGCAAAAGCTTTTTGCAATTGAATTCAAGATTGGGGGAATACACTTATAAAGCACATTATATCATTAAATTAAGGATTCAGAGAAGATGGGGTAAGAAAACATTAAAACTAAAGAAAAAGTAAAGACAAGATGGTTAGATTTAACTTTTAGAATATCAAAATCTCCTCCTCCGGGGAGTACCGGAGGAGGAGGAGAATAATGGTTAATAATAATTTTGTTACTTAATCGTTACAAATCTATCCTTTGGTGTCATAGAGATACCACACCTATTTGGAGCTGGCCCATCATAGGTATTTCCGCAAGTAGTACAAACAGAATACTGTTTTGCCAAAGAATTCTCATTTGAGTTATTAAGCTGGTTCAGGGCATTTTTATAGAGTTCTTTATGTTTTTTCTCAGTCTGAAAAGCGTAATTAAAAGATATAGTTGCAATATTTACATTTGCATCATTGGCAGTTTTAAGGAATTCAGGGTACATAGTCGAGACCTCATAAGACTCGCCATTAATTGCATCCTGGAGGTTATCTTTTGTAGATTTAACATCGAACTTCGGGTCAACTTTGTCTGTTTTAACTCCAAGTTCCTGAAGTGCAGCCTTATGGTTATTTGCATGAATGCTTTCAGATTTTGAAGCAGCTTCGAATAATAGTGCAATATTATTATGTCCTTCCTGTTTAGCTTTTTTTGCATAAGCAGCATACTTTGCACTAGCTGTCGATTCCCCCTTAAAAGCTTCTTTCAAATTGTCGATTGTCTTGGCAAGAGCCATAGGATTTGGATTAGCTGCGAAAACAAATCCAGATAAGAATATGGCAACAAAAACTGAAGTAATGAATCTTTTTTTCATTTTATATCACTCCTTAGATTATTGGTAGATTATTATTTTAGCTTTTTACTTTTTATCATTAACCAAGCTATATGATATAATGTAAGCTATCGTTTCTAAAAATGATTTTAAAAGATTCTTAAAATTTGCTTAAAGATTTTCTGGCGAGTAACTGTGGAATTTTATAATAAAATCTGTTCCTTTTTCGGGTTCACTGATAATTTCGAGTTTAATATTCTGCAGGTCGGAGAGTTTTTTTACAATAGCCAGGCCCAGGCCATTTCCGCTTATTTGAGAATTCCTGGATTCATCTGCCCGGTAAAAACGGTCAAATATTCTAGATAGCTGGTCTTTTTCGATTCCAATCCCATAATCTTTAATCGTGCAAGTTGATAAGTAATTTGACGATTCAATAATAATATCGAGTTTTCCATTTTGGTAAGAATACTTAATAGCATTAGAGAAGATATTGTCAAAGATTATATTGAGCATATTTATATCTGCTAGGACCGTGAGTTCATCTTTAACAATAAAGTTTACCAGAATTCCTTTTTCTTCAATGAGCTGCTGCAGCCTTGACAGAGAGCCTTGTAAAGCCTGGACCAAATTTATTTTGCAATTTACGGCCTTAAGCTTACCGCTTTCAAATCTTGCAAGCATAAGGAGCTGATCGACAAGACTGGACATACGATCTACTTCCCCAATACAGTATTTGATCTTACTTGTATACTGTTCAATACTTCTTGGCTTTCTGACGAGCACTTCTAATGTACCCTTAATTATTGCAAGTGGGGTTCTTAGCTCATGTGATGCATCTGAAGTAAACTGCTTTTCTCTTAGGACCGAACTTTCTAATCTATCGAGTAGTTCGTTTATTGTTGAAGCGAGTAAATAGATCTCATCTTCATGGACAGGAAGCTCAACTCTTTTATCCAAGTTTTCATTAGTTATTTTATTTGCAGTTGCAATAACTTTATTTATAGGAGAAATGCTTTTGCCTGCAATAAGATTAGTCACAAAATAGAGCAAGAGCAAAACAATTGGGAATGCCCCCAAGAGAATATTCCGCAGGTTAGAAAGGACAAGGGCAGACTCTTCAAGAGGAATTGCAATTATGATATACCCCAGTATAGTCCCTGAAGGATTAGTAACAGGGTACTGAATTTGCCTAATGGTTTTTCCTGAAAGCTGAGAATTAAAATAAATCTTTGTTTTTCTTTCTGGTAAGAACCTTAGTGTAGTCTCAAGAAGGTTTCCGGTCCTTTTAATCAGCTTACCATTTTTATCAACTATCTGGACAAAGGTTGGATTTACCTCAATCTGTTTATGTTCTTTTTCGATCCATTCGTCAGAATTTACAATAGCGAAGCGGTCATTAAATACGACAATGTTATTGAAAGTTTCAAGAGTTTCTGCATCGAGGTCTGAATTCAGGTGGTGATAGACAGTATTAAAAACCACGACATAAATAGCCAGGAACAGTAGACCGGTTAAGACTGCAGTTGCTATCATGTAAAGGAAAGAGATCCTTTTTCTAAGGCTGAGCTTCATTCTTCTTCCCGGATCAAATAACCAACTCCGCGAATAGTTTGAATAAAGCTTTTCCCACCACCGTCATCAAGCTTTTTCCTTAAGAAATTAATATACACATCGATCACCGATGTATCGGATTCAAAATGAATATCCCATACATGCTCAATTATGCGTGTCCTTGTACAGACCTTTCCTTTATTTCTGATAAGGTATTCAAGAAGCTGAAACTCCTTTTGAGTAAGGACAATTATATCGCCTTTCCTCTTTACCTGGTGAGTATCAAGATCAAGTTCAATGTCTCCAAATTTCAGTACATTAGTTTCGCTGTTTGATGTTCGAAGCTGAACTCTTATCCTGGCTAAAAGTTCTTCGAAATGGAAAGGTTTTTTAATGTAGTCATTTGCACCGCTTTCCAAGCCAAAGATAGTATCTGAAAGAGCATCTTTTGCCGTAAGGAAAATGACAGGGGTTACAATATTATTTTTCCTTAATTGCCTTAGGACCTCAATTCCGCTAATAGCAGGTATCATCCAGTCAAGAAGAATGATATCATAGTCATTCTCAAGAGCAAGAGAAAGTCCTTTTTTCCCATCGAGGGCAACGTCGACGGCAAAAGATTCCTCCTGAAGGCCATCTCGCAGGAAGTTGGCAATTCCAATTTCATCTTCAATTACGAGAATATGCATAATTTTCTCCGGTAAAAAACACTTAATCCTTATTTTCCTTTTGAGGATTCTCAGGCGTTGAATCTAGTCCCAGGTTCAAGCGAACGCCAGCTGCGTGTTTATAGACCAATTCGCCTCCATAAAAACCGGTTCTGGCAAGTGAGAGGATCCCTACTAAAAATACGAAAAAAGCCAGGTATTTAAATGCACCAGAGTATTTTTTCATCCACACAAAAGCAATTCTTAGAAGGGCAGCACTAAGCATAATCCACAAAGTAAGAGTAGCGGCATCCTCATGGGTCTCAAGGGCCTGTTTTAAAGCACCTGTTTCGGAAATACCGTCACCTGCCAGATTACCTGTATAGAAAGCAGTAATAACACCTAAAGTGCCCAAAATCAGGAGATAAAGACCTGTCTTACTGAAAAATTCCTTTTTATAGAACAGGCTTATAAAATCAGATAAAAATCCGACGAACAAAAGTGCTATTGGGAAATGTACAATCATTGGGTGAATGTGAGTTGTGTCTATCATAATGAATTCTCCTAGGGTTTTAGAATCAATATACTTTTCCGATTCTTAAATAATCCTAAGAGAATTCTTAAAACTTCCTTAAAACTCCTAAAAGATGATCTATTTGCTGTTAGGAAGATCTTCCGGGTAGTTTTTTTTGCCATGTTATATAAAAACTAGTATCCTCCTTATTTTAAGAGTAAGGCCTTAAATGTTTTTCTGGCATTTCCACTTACGACATGAATAAAATAAATACCAGAAGGAAGAGAGTTCGCATTCCACCTGAAGCTGTGGTCACCGGAACTAATCATACCATCAAATAAACTTTCCACTGTACGTCCAGTAATATCATGGACAGTAATTTTGGTATATGCAGGTTTTATTGTCTTAAAGCTTACAGATGTTTGTGAGTTAAAAGGATTAGGGTTACTAGAAAGATAAAGCTCATCGCCACTATAGGCAAATTTATTTTCTTCAACAGAAGTTACATTAGTGGAATCGTCCTTAAAGAAAGTATAAGATACGCCGCCTTTAGCAAACCAGGAGGTTGAAAGGTCAGTTTTGTTAAATTTGTAAGCATAGCCATTCGACTTAGCGGGATCATGGACAATTGGATTGCCATCTGAATCAAATCCCGCAAGCATAATAAGGTGTCCTGAATACAAAGGCTTACCAACCGACATGCAAATGCGTCCACCTGCAGCAAGCACTTTACGGGCATCACTCCATGTACGATAACGTGTAACAGACCCATTAAGGCCATACTGAGCCGCATTCTGAACTACGCGTGGCCAGACGCCAAACAAAGCCCAATAGTTATCGTAGTTATCCTTTGCAAACTTAAGAGGATCGACAGGAATATTATAGCTCCTTAGGACCATTGAAACAGAAGTTGGAGAGCAAATATTTTTACCGATCAAAGTGTCCACATCATACTGGCAGATATGTTTGGTATCAATGAATATTGCTGCAGGTTTGTCATTAACGATCGAAGTAATATTTGTGTTATCAGTTGTCTTTTGGTCACTAACAAAGAAACTAAGTTTATGAATGCTAGGAGAAGGCTGAGCCGTGCTAGTTCTTGACATAACAACCTGAAACTGCCATTTAGCACAATATGAGTTCAGAATAACTGCATCTACATCTACTTCACCCCCACTATATTTAGTTTCACCGTAAGAGGGCCATATATTTGCTTTCCAGTATCCTGCAGTAAGCCATGGTGACCAGCCCTGGTTAAAAAATCTAATCAGTATTTTAAAACTACTGCTGTCATTTGGCACACTTCCATTCCAGGATGGAAGTCCCCTGTCAAAAGGGTAATGAGAAGAATCAGGTTCAAAAATCGTATAACCACTTATAGCGTTTTCAGACAGAACTAAACTCTTCCCATCTTTTGCAATCTGCATACCACTTATTGAGGAAATTTTCTTTACAAGGCTGTCTTTTTCAAGTACATAGTGCTGATCAGGATAAGGTTGACTAAAGATTATTCCTGTAGAAAAAAAGAATATAAAGAGCAATCTGCGCAGCATGTTTATCCCCTATTTATTTTCAGAAAAAAATTGTACAATGTTTAGAGAACTATTTTTAGTCAAACTGAAATTTTTTAATTATTTTTTATCAGCACTATCTGGGCCCTGTCGGCCTTTACCACATCAGAAAAGAACTTTCTATACTCAGAGTAGTTATTTGCCGGTACGGAATAATTTCTCACCTTCAGATTTCTTACAAATAAAATTGTTGAATTATCAAGGCTTATGGCTTTGGAAGAAAACCCAGCAAAAGAAGAACTCAAAGTTACTTCCTTCGGAATAGCTTCAATCTTGTAGCCCTGGGGAATTGAGTAATAAATTGAATCAATATCACTATATGGGTATTGAAACCTTACGGGTGAAAGTCTTTGCGGAACGTCCTGTGGTACATGAGTTCTCTTTTCCATCAGATTAGGTTGGAAAAATATCCTGCTACCTGAAACAGAAGCATATCGGGGCAAATTTACTTTTAAGGAGAGACTTCGCTCAGAGCTTTTATTTTCGATTCCTTCCAAGCGAAAGTTCTCAATTCTGGCATCAGGTACATTAAGAGAAGAGGTAATCCATTTTTCTCTTTCCTCGGGAGTAGCTTCATCAATAGAATTCCTAACGTAGCTTTGCTGATCACCATTCCATTTAACTTCAACATTTGCACTGCAATGGCCGCCATTGTTTATTTCAACTTTTGCATGCCTTACCTGAGTATTGTCATCTGCTTTACTTACAGGGGTTTCAATGAGCATACCTCCCTGGTCAGTAATGAGCAGGGCAGAACGATTTTCATTACTCCAGCCGATTTGTCCAGGATGTGCTGTTTGACTTGTACATTCGAGCCACAGAGTATCCTTTTCAAGGGGGACACAGACTATTACATGGTTAAACTGGTTGCTGGGGAACTCCTTTACAATTGGCATGCGGTGATGGCCATTGTTAATAAGTACATAGTAGGCTTTAATTCCCGCCTCTTTGAGCAAAGCAATCATATAGTTTGATAAAGCCTTACAATCGCCATAACCTTTTTCATGTACATAATTGGCATCGAAAGGCTGCCAACCACCAATGCCAAGCTGAACGCTTACATACCTTGTACGCGACTGCATATAGTTATACAATTTACATATTTTATCTAAAGTATTATCAGAGGGGCTAATGATCGAATGTACATCTTTTTTAGCACTTTCGGGAAGCTGATCCTTATCTTTACAAAGATTTTTAAACCACAGTCCAAAATCTTTCCACGAACTCATATTACCCTTATACTCATCTAGTTCAAAGTCATCTGGAGCGATACGGACAATTGCAGCAACATCTTCAACATCCTCACCAATAACATCTTCAGATAGTTTTGGAAGATCTACAGCACTCCATTTGTATACTGTTTTCCCATCCTCTAAATAGACCTTAGGTTTTAATGTATCATTATTACACCAATATCTAAGGGGATTCTTAGAAGGAGTAACTACCTCAAAGGAACTTCTTTCAACTGGATCAAGTGACATCTGAGATAACCATGTAGGCCAGTCCAGAAATCCCTTATAAGATAGTTCATAAGAAAACTCAATCGTATAAGGATATTTATCGTAGTACAATTCTGCTAATTTTATTCTGTTATCATCGTAAAGAGAGAAATCATAAAAAGTACTATAATCCTTAATATCATTACTTTCGAGCTCACGAATTTCTATTCCACCTGCATCAATAATCCGGCCTTCAAGTTCTTCCACTTTGCAAAACTTATTATAAGGAAGGACAAGCCGGCCACAATCTCTTTGATCTTTATTAAAAATAGTTACGACAATTTTTACTTTCTGAAGAGCGCGCTTTTGATCTTTTATTTCGAATCTTACTGAGTTAAGTCTAACAACTGCACCAGCATCTTTAAGCAGTGAGGGATGGATACTAAATATGCTGTAGTCTTCATCACCTCCGAAGGAGTGAGAAGCAGGCCTCATTTCAGAATAAAAAACAAAGAATGAAAGAGAAAGAATTATTAGAGCAAGTTTTACGGGTTTCATTATTTGCGTTTTCCTTTAATGTTCTTTGTCTCTGCTTTGGGACTTTTCTGCTCAGTATCAACCATTGGTTTTAAGGCAGGTTTAATAACCTCAAGTATTGGCTTTTTACGTTCCAGAACCAACTGTTCTGCATTTGAAGCAACCACACGGGAATAAAACTCCTGTAGTTGATCGTAGTATAAAGCTTTAACCTCGATATTATTAACATCATACTTACAGAGTACTGTTATATGATTATTTTCTATTTGAATCTGTCT
Organism: Bacteroidota bacterium; assembly: GCA_030706145.1. Classification (GTDB taxonomy): domain Bacteria; phylum Bacteroidota; class Ignavibacteria; order Ignavibacteriales; family SURF-24; genus JAUZPB01. The sequence continues at coordinate 138 of JAUZPB010000099.1, read as the reverse complement.
GGAATAAGTAAGTGCACCTGCAGCTGCAGAAATTGAGAAAGGCTGAAGAGTCTCTTTTATCTCAAAACTGTCAGGAATTGTGATATTAAAAAAGCTTCTATAGGAAGATCTATATGAGAAGTCCAGAGGGTACTTTCT
>JAUZPB010000098.1 GCA_030706145.1 Bacteroidota bacterium | reverse complement strand
GTCTGTTAAGTATTGCTCTTAACTGTTTAAGGCTCTGGTTTAATGATAAAAGGTCATTTGTCCAGAGGGCTTACTTTTGTGCTGATAACTTCAGCTTTACATGTGAAAAACTAAGGGCAACCTGACTTTGCACAAATCCTATGTAATATGGTATTCGCATTGACATTTTATATAAAAATGATGTAGGTTTGTGTTTCAATTATTTTGGACATGCCAAATCCGCTGCTTAGGTTCTGATTTTGGTTAAAGAAAGGTGAATCGTTTTTGATGGTCAAGGAATTTCATTCTCCGAACGACAACAGAGTTACAAAAGACAGTAAAGAATTTAATAAAATAGCAAGAGGGATGTTCCTGTCGGGACTTTCCTGTTTCATGCAGCTCTATCTGTTTCAACCCATACTTCCAGCAATTGGTAAAGAATTTTCAATTAACCCGGCTGAAAGTAGCTTTACAGTTTCCTTTTCGACTATAGGGATTGCATTTGGATTGTTTGCAGGAGCCTTATTTGCAGATAGGATCTCCAGAAAGCACTTAATTGGACTAGCTCTAATCTGTTCATCTATACTGACTGTTTTTTCTTCTTTTGTAACACTTTTTCCAATTCTTGTTCTAATAAATATGTTAAAGGGATTTTTTCTCTCAGGATCAGCTTCAGTAGCAATGACATATTTGGCAGAAGAGATTCACCCTTCAGCTTTAGGGAAAGCTACAAGCCTTTATATAACAGGCAATGCTATTGGAGGCATGAGCGGAAGAATAGTAGCGACACTCATTACCGGATGGCTCTCATGGAGATGGGCCGCAGGAGCAATAGGCACGTTATGTTTTGTTTTTGGTCTTCTTTTTATAATTGAAGCACCTGCTTCAAAGCATTTTGAGCCATATAAGACCAATGCTATCAAAAATCTAAAAGCAATGAGCATGCATTTGCATAATCCACTTTTGTTAGCAATGTATATTCTGGCGGCGCTAAATCTTGGCAGCTTTGTAAGCATATATAATTATTTAGCATTCCGTATGCAGGCTGCGCCATTTTTTTTACCACATGAAATACTTGCCTCACTTTATCTTATGTATTTAGCAGGTTCTGCTGGATCGATGTCTGCAGGAATATTATCCGATAGATTCAGCTCAAATAGAATATTACCAGTAATTGTAACCTTGTTTTTGGCTGGAATTCTTCTAATGCTTGCGCCAAGTCTTATACTAGTTTTTCTCGGACTTGCAATCTTCACGGCTTGCTTTTTTGGAATTCACACATTAGCAAGTAAAATTGTCGCTCAGTATTCACATACAGCCAGACCTGTTTCCATATCTCTATTCTTCCTTTTTTATTATGCCGGGTCGAGTCTTCTTGGAACAAGCTCGGGAGTAATAATGCATAAATTTGGCTGGGCTTCTTTTATATTTACACTTTGTTGTGTAATTCTCGTAATTTTGTTCATTTCATTATTTTCACAGAAATGGACGAAACAAACTCTCCTTTCAACTCAGAAGACATCAACAATGGAGGATAAACAATATGCCTGAAATTACTACAGACAGAGCACAAATTCATTATATTGAAAAAGGGAATGCCAATACTACTTTGCTTTTCATTCATGGCTGGGGAATAAATAGTAGTTACTGGAATAACCAGCTCGAATACTTTTATAATAGCTACAAAGCAATTGCCCTTGATCTACCAGGCTTCGGGAAATCAAGAGCCGACAGAACTGAATGGACAAGGCATAACTACGGGCAAGATGTAATTGACTTTATTGATAAGTTAAATCTCAAAAACGTAATACTTATTGGTCATTCAATGAGCGGTGATGTAATACTTGAAGCAGCATTAAAAGATCATAATGAGATAAAAGGGATAATAGGAATTGATAACTTCAAGATGATAGATGTTTCATTTACTGCCGAACAAACTGAAGAGTTTACCTCAATGTCAAAGGCAATAATAAATGATTATAAAAATTCGGTTCCCACCTTTGCCGAAAGTCTATTTCATCCTAAGACAGACAAAGTAGTAAGAAAAAGAGTAACAGAAGATTTTGTAAATTCAGATGAAAAAGTAGCTATTTCAACATTACTCGATATGTTTGAGTACTTCAAGATTATGAACTCGCAATTATCCAAACTAAACTATAAGCTCTTTCTACTAAATAGTGATTATGGACCGACTAATATACAGGGACTTGAAAAATACTGTCCTAAGTCTTATGAGGTAAGTTACATCCCATCAACCGGACATTATCCAATGATCGAAAAGCCTGAGGAGTTCAATAAAATACTGGAACAGGTAATTCAAAAGATCATAACTAAATGATCGAAGTATCAATGAGCAGGGCGATTTGTTTTCACAAGGGAAATGATATTGCTCTGATAAAGCAGTAATCCATAACTTCTTCTGACAGTCATAAGTCAGTATTAAAATTCTCACCGGGAGACAGAGAGAAGGCAAAAAAAATTTGTCTCCCGGGATTAAAATCTTAAACAGGCATAAAACCCAATCAGTACTTAAAAAAATGGAATTGTTTTCTTATGTACTCAAAAATAAGGTTAGCCTCTACCTACAGTCTTGCAATTTATCAGTTTCCCCTTTTGTTATAAGCGGCAATGACTCTCTAATCTTTTCATAGGGCCAATCCCACCATTTTAGCTTTTGCAGCTTACAGATTGTCTGTTCATCAAACCTTTTTTTTATCTCTTTGGCAGGTATACCACCAACAATAGTGTAAGGAGGTACATCTTTTGTTACAACGGCACGAGTAGCAATCACTGCCCCATCTCCAATATGGACACCAGCCATAATAATGGCATCGTACCCAATCCAAACATCATTACCTATAACTATATCGCCCTTATTGTCCCATGCAGATGTAACATCTTTTTTGTCCAATCCCCATTCCTGAAAGAACAAAGGGAAAGTATAATTTGACAAAGATTTCAAGGAATGATTAGCACTATTAAAAAGGAACTTAGCGCCACATGCAATAGAGCAAAATTTCCCTATGACCAATCTATCATGATTAATTGGATAATGATAAAGAACATTGTTTTTTTCAAATTCTACTGGATCATTTATAAAATCATTATAAATAGTATAATCACCTACAATAATATTGGGATTTTTAACTACCATTTTCAGATATACTGTTTGGTAGTCGTTATCTCTTGGATAGATCTTTTCATTCATAAAATAAATATTAAAATCTCGTATGTTATTTTGAATTATTTTGGCAATTTTAGCAATTAACACTTAAAGAGTCAAATCGCAGGCTGATTTTCTGATCTCTTCTCCTTTTATTTGTGAAGACAATGGGCCAAAGCAAAAAGATCATTCTGCGCCTATTTAAGAAGAGAATAATGCTTTTAGATTTATAGTAAATTTATCTATTTTTGCACGAAAATAGAGATTTATCAGAGACTATTAAGAAACTTTTTTTAAGGAAGCCATATGAAAATACCAAAGTCCATAGTGTTGTTTTTGCTATCCTTTGTTTGCAACATATCTGCGCAGGAAATGAATAGCGATAATCAAGAAATAACAGAAGCATATAACCTTGCCACAAACACAATAAAGATCAATACCCGTCGAGGAATACTTGCTGCTGGTGGAGATTATGGAGGAGAATGGACGCGTGATATTTCGGTAAACTCGTGGAACGGCGTTAGCTTAATTTATCCTGCTGTTGCAGAGAAATCTTTGTGGAGTGTTACAATAGGAAAAGATACGGTCGGGCATCAGTTTTGGGATAAAATTATATGGGTAATTGCCGCTTATAATCACTATAAGATAACAGGAGACTTAGCATTCCTTAAAGATGCTTACAGATGTGCGGCAAACACAATGAATCAGCTTGAAGAAATGACATTTGATAAGGAATATGGTTTATTTAAGGGTCCATCATTTTTCAACGATGGTATTGCTGCTTACCCAGAGCCGATATATGAACAAAACAATTTTTCCAGTTTTGTACTTGACTATAAAAATTCATATAAGATCAAATGCTTAAGTACTAACTGCCTTTATTATGGGGCATACGATGCATTAATACAAATGAGCCGTTTACTAAATGAAGCAAATACAATTAGCAGCACTTATGAGTTAAAAGCCAGAGACTTAAAGAACAATATACAAAAATACTTTTATGATAAAGATAATAACAAGCTATATTATCTTATTGACCAAAATGGTAATGTAAGCAAATACCAGGAAGGAACAGGAATATCATTTGCCATAATGTTTGGTATTCTGGATAGTGATAAAGCTCATCAACTAATTAGTAATGCAGAAGTATCTAAATATGGAATTACTTCTATTTACCCTGATTTTCCAAGGTATTCATCAGAAAAGCCAGGAAGACACAACAATATAGTTTGGCCTGTAGTAAATGGATTTTTTGCACAAGCTGCGGCATTGACAAGAAGCTACGACAAATTTTCAAATGAATTGAACAACCTGACTAGTCTTGCACTTGATGAAGACAAGGGGAATTATAATTTCCGGGAGATATATAACCCTTATACGGGTAAACCAGATGGAGGATATCAGGACAGAGGGAAAGAAGATCCATACTATCACTGGGAATCATGCAGGTTGCAGACATGGTCAGCCACAGCGTATATTAATATGATATATTATGGATTGGCAGGTCTAAGGATTAACAATAATGATATTTCCTTTTCACCATTTTTACCGTCAAATATCCACTATTTAGAACTTAATAATATTATCTACCGGAAATCCAGATTGAATATTGTAATCAAAGGTAATGGTAGTAAAATAAAGACCTTTTTGTTAAATGGTAAAAAGCAGTCACAATATTCAATCGACCAAAGCATAAAAGGAATAAATAAGATTATTATAGAGGTGGAGTAGTTATATTCAAAGGGAAAACTGAAGGCGGCAGGATTTATTATGCCGTAAGATATAGGTATTGTCTTTGGAAGAATACCTTCATGACATTTCTGTGGTTCTCTGTGCAATTATATGAAATTGCATAGAGAACCACCAAGAAATATCTTTAGAAAATGCTAAAACTTATTATTGTTCGGTGTTGTCAGCATCGATCTTATATGTGGATCTAAGTGAATCCAGAGAAAGTTTCAGATCATTATTCTCCTTAAGAACGCTACTCATTCTTCTTCTCTGAGCAAGCATATTTACAGTCATAGGTGAAAGTTTGGCTTCTCCTTGAGTAACTGTTGTCAGGAAGACGCCATCTTTGTATAAGTTATATACATAGAACTTTGGAATCAGGCTGCTGAATAGGGCTGTCCTGTTGAGAATTGATTTTATTTGTTTATCATCAAGCTTAGCTTCGTCCTTTAAATAGCGCTGGCAGATAGACTTGTGTGTTTCCCCTTTCTGAACCTTAATGGGATTTGACAAAGTACTCTCAATTCTTGACATTTCCTTTCTTAGCTCATCAATATTATCTAAAGTGCCGTTAATTTTCTTTAATTCGGGATCCTGCGCCATATCTTTTCTCTGAGCATACAGGACGACCTGGAAAGCCTGGTCAACTACCATATCTTCATAAGATGGCTTGGATTGTTTCTCAACTTTGTATTGTACATTGAACTCAGGATGATTGTCTGTAAAGTTTTTTACTTCCTTAGAGAGATCATTTATAAGATCATCAGAGTTTCTGTGCATTTTATCCAAGAGTAAAAAGTTCATCACCTGGTCGGCATCTTTTTGCTCAAGAAATTTCATAGCAATATATCCATCAAGGGCAAAGAGGGCTAAAAGTATTATTGATGGAATAATTAAAATGGCTTTTTTTGCAGATTTAAATTGTTGATATACGTTTTTAAGACGTGACTTAAAGCTGCTTCCTTCAGCTTTTTGAAGCCTGGAGGCGAACATATATAATGTTACAATTACAACAATCAACTGGATAATTGCAAGCAAAGCTCCATAAAGGTAACCAAGCATAAAAAATCTCCTTAAATTTTTCTAATCACGCAATTCGTTTAACTTGTGATAAATTATCACACAATAACAGAGAATTTAGAATTGCACTATGAAACTTTGGAATTTATCCAGTTAATGTCAATAACTGGCAGGGCATTTGGCGCACTGATTTGATAGAGTTCCCTTAAACAGATCAAAAAAGGTTAAAGAGCTTTTATAATATTTACACGGCTACTTAATTAAAATTAGTTTTTTGGTCAATTATAAACTGGATTCTGAAAGTTATAGCAAATAATAAATCTGATTATATAGAGCTATGTTGTTTGAATTATTAAAAAATTCCTGCATTTTTGGTATATGAAAAATTTATATATACTACTTACAACTATTCTTTTTATCACAGGATGTTCCAATATCCGGAATATTAATAAAGAGAGCCAGTTTTCAGTTGAGCAGAGTAATTTGATTATGTCAGCTGATTCAACTACTCCAATGCGTGTACTTAGTATATTTAATAAAAAAGATTCAGTAGTCTTAAGGACAAAATGTGAGGACGTAGTAGCTGACCAGCAGGATATATTGCTTAACAGCCTGATAAAAAGGATGTATGCTACTGTCAATGATACACTTAATCCTGGTGTGGGCATTGCGGCTCCGCAGGTAGGAATACTGAAAAACATAATCTGGGTTCAGCGCTATGATAAGCCCGGAGAACCATTTGAAGTATACCTTAATCCAAGGATCATACAATATACAAAACAAAAATTAAGATGGATCGAAGGGTGCCTTTCTGTACCGGGAATGAAAGATACAACAACGACTCGTTCATATGCAATTCTTTTGGATTATCTAAGGCCAGATAATTCACACAAGGTTGAGATGGTTGAAGGATTTACTGCAATAATATTTCAGCATGAGATAGATCATCTTAATGGAGTAATTTATCTGGATAGGCGTAAATAGTATATATTATTTCTAGAAATAATCTTTTTACTGGTCATTTTATCTACTACAGAAAACCTTCACAATAAAAGCCCTTTTACATATAAACCAAACAAATTTACTAACAGACCACACTCTATTTTTATTATAGGCTAATTTCCCTTTATTAATAAATTATACTTTAGAACTATTAAAACTACAGATAGGCAGTTAATTGGGGAATAAACGCACATTTCACAAAGTAGGCCAAGTAAAGGAAGTCAAAAACTAAAGGGGCTTATAGCAAAACTTGTTATTCATTAAAATCATCTTTAATGATAAATAAAAATCAACGGAGCAATACAATGAAAACTACCCGATACTTTTGTATTTCGCTAATAATGATATTTTTGACAGGTAACTTTTATCTATGGGCGCAAGATACAAAATTCACACGCACAGAAGACGTTATCTATGGGCGTAAAGATGGAATGGCACTAACGATGGATATTTTCCAGCCGGAAAGGCCAAATGGTATTGCTGTAATTGTTTTGATTAGTGGGGGATGGTATTCATCTCATGATTTAATTGACATTGAATGGATCGGAAGGATAAAACAGCTAATAGATAAAGGGGAAACTGTATTTGCTGTTGTCCATGGCAGTATGCCGAAATATAAGATCCCTGATATCCAAAAGGACATTGACAGGGCAGTTCGTTTTGTACGGTTAAATGCTGCAAAATGGGGTGTTGACCCAGAGAGTATAGGAATTGTTGGGCACAGTTCAGGTGGTCATTTGTCCTTATTGCATGCAGCAACGGCTAAAGATAGCAGCACAAGCATAAATGGTTCAATCGGCATGGTTAGTGCAAAAGTCCAGGCTGTTGCCTGCTTTTATCCTCCTACAGATTTCCTATATTTCGGCTCAAAAGGACTTAACGCTCTTTCTAATCCAAAATTCAAGAGATTTCTTCCAGCATTTATTAATGATATTAACGATACCACATCTCTTGTAAAAGTAGCAGAAGAAGTTTCACCTATTAGATACGTTACCAGTAATATGCCACCAACTTTAATAATTTCAGGAAATGCAGACAAACTTGTTCCTTTCATGCAATCACAGCTGCTCATCAATAGGTTAAACGAACTTAAGATCCCATGTCATTTGGAAGTCCGGGAAGGAAAGGACCATGGGTGGCCGGAAATTGAGAAAGATTACAAATTTGTAGCAGAATGGTTTGAAAAATACTTAAAGAAGCATGTATCTATTAACTAAATATACCTATTGACTAAATTGTCTTTAATTGTAGCTCATTAAATATATGAGTATTTTTAGCTTTTAATATATAGTCAGAGATTCAATAGTGGACAATATATAATGAAGTTAACGAAAAGATTTCTTTTTCTCATAATACTTATCAATTTTGTTTCTTTCGACCTTTCAGCACAAAGCTTTTCAAACGGTTTTAATTTCAATATGCCGAGCAGTGATACAACAAGCGCGGCATTTCTTCCTACATTTCCAATAAAACCAATTACAGGTCAAGATTTTGTTAGCATCAATTCCGATGGCAATTTTATAGTAAATGGTAAACCAATACGGTTTTGGGGGACAAATCTCTGCAGTAATGCTGCTTTTCCGGATAACGATAAAGCATATTATATTGCTGGCAGAATGAGAAAACTTGGCTTTAATTTAGTACGTTTTCATCAGCTCGATTCCCCTTCCAGCTCAAGGGGCTTACTATATGGAGGGACTTCTACCAGGCAGCTTAACTTGAAAAACATGGATTATATGGACAAACTAATTTCTGAGTTTAAGCGAAATGGAATTTATGTTAACATGAACTTAAATGTTACAAGGATATTTCAAAATTCCGATGGCATTCCAGATGCTGATTCACTTCAGCATTATGCAAAAGGTTTTACAATTTTCGATCCACAGTTGATCGCTCTTCAGAAGGAATATGCCAAACAACTACTTACGCATATTAATCCTTACACGGGACTTTCACTTGCAGAAGACCCAGTTATGGCAATGGTAGAATTAATTAATGAGAACTCTCTTTATATAATGTGGAGAAGCAATCAGCTTAAAACCTTTAACGACGGCGGCATACTTCCAGTCCGGTATAATGTAATGCTTGATACAATGTATAATAGTTTTTTATCAAAAAAATATGGAACAACAGAAAATTTAAAATCTATTTGGAATGCAAAAGATGCCTCAACAAGTTCTAACAACCTAATAATAAATGGAGATCTCGAAAATTCATCAAATTCAAATTGGTATATGGAACTTCACAGTGGCGCATCTGCAACAATGAGCAGAGAAACAGTTTCACCTTATCAAGGGAAAATGTCTGCAAAGATTGCAGTGAGCATTATTACCGGAACAAACTGGCATATTCAATGGGAACAAACCGGGTTCAGTCTAAAAAAGGATTCTATCTATATTGTTGAATTTGCTGCAAAATCAGATAGTGAAAGAACAATAAGCGTAACTGTTATGAGGAATAATAGTCCTTATACAGGTTACGGAGCAAAAGAGTTTAAGCTCACGACACAATGGAAAGTCTATTCATTAGTAGTAAAATCAACAGAAGATAATTATTCGCAAAGCAGGTTATCTTTTATGCTTGGAAGCAAAAAAGGGCTATACTATTTTGATGATATAAAGCTCAGCCCAACAGTTGCAAAGGGCCTTCTAAATGATGAAACACTTGAAAATAAGACAGTCAAAAGAATTGATTATGCAGATGCCTATGCATATACAGATCAGAGAGTAAAAGACATTTCTGAATTTTATATAAAGCTCCATGATGATTTCTATAATGATATGAGGAGTTTTCTAAAAGATCAAATAAAGGTAAGGGTGCCAATTATAGGGACGAACTATAATTCAGGTCCTGGAGATCTGATAAGCCAATCAAAATATGATTACATAGATAATCATGCATATTGGCAGCATCCAACTTTTCCAAATGAGCCTTGGTCACAGACAGATTGGAATATTGCAAATACAGCAATGGTAAAATCAGCCGACGGAGGGACAATGTCTCAGCTCTTTGCGGGCATAGGAATGTTTGGCAAGCCATATACAGTAAGTGAATATGACCATCCTTTCCCGAACAGATATCAGACAGAAATGATGCTCTTTACGAGTGCATACCTTTCCTTTCATAATGCAGACGCAATTGAATTCTTTGATTATAATGGATCAGCAAATTTCGATACAGACTTTATTGCCAAACAATTTGATAACTCAAGAAACCCTGCACTTATGTCACTATCCCCTTCCTGTGCATTCGCCTATAGAAACAGTTTTATATCAAAAGCCAAGGAAACCATAAAGATCAATTATAATCCGGACTTTGTCTATCTACTTCCTAAAAACAGCAAAGCAAATCCGTGGGGAATCAATTTTTTCCCCAAAGAACTTGCATTCATTCACTCAGTAAGGAATGAATCATTTAAGAGCGATTTAATTACAGATTTTTCCAAGCTCCCCGCTGCTCCTGTTAGTCCATATAGAACAGATACTGATGAGATCCTATTTGATACACAGGGTTTACTTAAAGTTACTACTCCAAAGTTCATAGGTGTTACAGGTTTTCTGAATTCTTTTCCAGGAGTAAAATTGGGAGTAATGGAAATAAAGTCGGCAAATGATTTTGGTACAGTCACGTGGATTTCACTTACAGGTGATTCACTAATAAGTGCGAGTAAATCATTAATAACAGTTTCCTCCAAAGCACAAAATACAGGAATGATCTGGGATGGGACAACAACAGTACACAATAATTGGGGGCATGAGCCTACAGAAATATTCCCGCTTACGCTAAGTCTTAAACTAAATATTGCAGCTGATTCAGTTAAAGTGTACCCGCTTGATGTAAAAGGCAATGAAATAATAGCTCAAGCTCAAACGTACTACCCTCTAATACGCAATACATTTGAAATAGTAATAGATCAAAATTCTACAAAAACTCCATGGTTTGGTATTGAGCTATTTTCAAGAAAAACGACCTCAGTAAATAGTCAGCCTTATACTCCAGAAAGTTTCAGGCTTGAGCAGAACTATCCCAATCCGTTCAATGGATCAACTACAATAAAATATTATGTACCTTATGAATCGCAGATAAAGATCGATATTTTTGACGCTCTGGGAAGAGAAGTCAAATCTCTTTTTGATCAGAATCAGCACAAAGGCCTTTATACTCTCAGATGGGAAGGGAAAAATAACAATAACGAAGAGGTCCCTAGTGGTATATATTTCTTAAAACTAAAGTCAGGCAATTTTCTTGAGATAAAGAAACTAGTAATATTGAGATAATTAGCTGATACAATATTACTACAATAGCTATCAGTAAAAGTATAAGTGCTTTCTCATATTGACCAGGGTGGAATAAAAATTTTCTAGTTCCTAGTGCCACTGCATTTATCATTTTGTCATTTTACATATTATCCCCTAGGAATAGAACTTTTTAGCTATATTATTCATATATGTTTAATAATCATAAAGGGGATATTAAATGACTATAACTGGAAGTGCACCCTTAATTGCTATACCAACATTTATTTACATAATAATTACAGCAATAATCAGTTCATCTTTGAAACCATTCTTTAGAATAACTGAAAATCACTATGATCTCCTTGTTATTTTAGCAATATTACTAATACTGACCGGAATATTGGGTGTAATTAGTGCTGCAAGAAAGATATTGAAATCATTTAAGAAAAAGGAATTAATAACTGATGGGCTTTTTAGAGTATGCAGAAATCCCATGTATGCTTCTTATGTTTTCTTTGTGATACCAGGAATATGCCTTTTATTTAATTCATGGCTAGTTCTTACTACTATAATAGTAAATATTACATTAACACTAATATTTGTTCCTAAAGAGTATAAGTATCTTGAAGAGACCTTCGGAGAGCAATACAAAAGATATACTGAAAAAGTATGGATCAAATTTATATAAATAGAGCATAGAATACCATCTAAGCTAAACGGGCAAATCTTTTATTCGATTTTGGGAAATCTACTCCCATAGCAAAAAAAGTCAATGCTCCTATTGCAACAGAATATAATATCTGTGATGCTGTAAAAGTAATTTCTGGCCGAATGGTATTTGAAGTAATAGTTGTCAAGTAAGCGCCAGTAATCAGAGAAGCAAGAGCTAACCACTGATATAATCTTAGTCCACCAACAATGGGTGTCTGAGGTTCACCTCGGTAGGATTCCTCTACAAATCTGGAAAGGCCGTTTAGCATCAGATAGATACCGGCTATAAGTTCCGGAGCAGCATTTTCATAAGAAATCCGTATAAGCAATACACCTATAAGCATGTTTGATAAGATAGAATAAAGTTGTGTAGCATGCAAAGGTTTATTAGCAAGCCCAGCCAGACGGCAGACACGGGATTTAGGGTGATGAAATTTAATACCATATTCAGAATGGATTTCCCTTCCGTGGCAGCACCCCTGAATTAGACAACGAAGGCGTCCTGAGATTTGTATCCACGGAGCAGCTATAGCAAACGAGCCCAAAAGAAGTCCCGGTTCTTGACCCGTTAGCCAGCTAGTCAAGACTATACCAACTATAGCTCCAACTAAGCCGCCATAGAATCCATAAGGTCTTGAAAGTTTTGGTGAACCCTCAATCATTTGAGCCCAAAGTCCTGCAGAAACAACAATCAAAACAGATATATAGAATATTGAAAGAAAGTATCTTTCTCCACTCAAGGAGGAGATTATCAGATAACCTACTACGGCACCTATACCCACATAAATTCCGTGATTCAATATTCGAACTTTTCCAAAGTTCCATTCATGCCATGAGTTTGCAATCACTTCAAAGAAGGCCAGTGCGGCCAAAGCCACCTTTTTGATATTAATTATGAATAGAAAAGTTAAGTATCCCGAAATAATATCAGCTAGTGAATGCATTCCCGTTGTAAAGCAACTTGCAGAGATAATTATTGCAATTATATACCAAAGCACTTTCTTTGAAAATCTTATAGAAAGGAAGTATGCTCCAATAAAAGCCCAAATAACATGAAAAGACGGGAAAGCTGCGGCGGCAGAATCCATTTCTCTTTCAAATTCAAGTAAATTTCCCCACAAACCCTTTGCTACATATGGCCTTGGAGGCGCCATAAAGGGGAAAGCTAATTGAAGAAATATTCCAGAAAAAGTAGTAATCATTCCAGTAATGCATAATTTTCTTAAGTCCTTTTTCCTCCGGAAAGTTAAAGGAACAAACAAAACAAATGGATATGTAATGACATAGAATATTTCTGTCCATTGGATTACAGGTACTGAGTATTCGAAATTCATAAATGTTGAAATCGAGCGGTGATTAGTTCCTATAAGACAGATCATTTCATAGAGAACAAACCATAAAACAAATACCAATAAGTAAACAGAAGCATAGTCCCAAAAGCCAGCCATTTCTTCGGAGTTTTCAGGCAGTTTAATCAGACAGTTATTTTTTATTTCTCCTAAGCGTTTTTTCATATCTTCTTTTTCGAAACCATAAACCAGAGCCATGCAGCCTAAAGCAAAAATGGGAGTAACTAACCAGAATCCACTTGCAGATTCAAGTAATATTGAAGCACCTGCAACAGAAATTACAGCGCCCGTATAAATCGGATGAGGGAAATATTTAAAGATACCGCGGTCAACAAATTTTTTAGGTGGATATGCATTCATAGGCAAGCCATTTCCCCAATAGACAAGATTTATCATCCCCCAAATGACAAGAATTATTCCCATAATAAGAAGGATCATTCCCAGGGCCGGGGACTTGAATACCGGAAGAGAAACATTTGGACTAGAGGCAATTGCCCAAAGTATTAATAATCCAGGAAGTAATAAGTTAAAGAGCAAAGCGTATAAGGCTTTGCCAGTTAGAGCTCTTAAAGCCATCTAACCACCTCATATAATGCCCACCCTGTATCTATTAAGTCATTGCTTTGCAGCAAGTCTGCTTTTGCAACGGATTTATCTTCATAGATTTTTAGTAAACCAGATGGGATAAATTTATTTATCATTTTGATCTTTGAAAAAGTTGACGAAATAATTTCACCTTTTCTAATATCTTCAGGGGCATAAAATTGGAGAGCATTTTTTGTATTGGCAAAAGTTATCCTATCATCATAAAACAACGGATCATCACATTCTGCCTTGTCATTTAGTAACATCGAATAGTTAAATTCACCTCTAATATCTATCCAAACTATAGAATTTTTATCTGAAATATATCTACCCCATCTTAGCTCATTAAAAGGAAGCTTCCAGGGTTTTATTGTCATATCTAGTCTTTCAACATAACCAAGTCCTTTAAAACATTCTTTCCCATTTACTACTAACTCACCTATTGATTTTGTATGAATACAGTGCCACTTTATAAAACCTTCAGGGATTTCAATAATATTCTTTTTTGCTGAGTTTCCTGCTTGCAAAAAGTTAAGTTCAACTCCAAGATCTTTGGACTTCCAGAAGAATGTTTTCTCATTTATTTGTGGTGCTTCATATTTCTTCAGTGTATATATATCGGAAGATTTTTCATGAGGGATTTTTCTAAGTAGTGAAGAGTAGTAAATATTAAGCCTGCCGAATTTTAAGCGTCCAATATATATGATAAACAAATTTCCTTGAGGGTCGATCAAATCGACATACCATTTGGAAAGCAAAAAAGAGCTTTCAGAATCTTTTAACACTCCATGGCTCCAATATTTGTATTAGAAGATAATGCAAATGTAAGAATTAATCAAAAGTATCCATGTCAAATAATATTATTCTTCATATTATCTTTGAATTTGTTTATTTTAGAATCGATCTGATTTTAGGAAATAACTTTTGAGCAATAAATTTAGCAATATAAATAAAGGTGGAATTTTTATATGAAAATGACAGATATTCCATTTGCAACTACAGACTGGTCTAAAATAGAAAAGACAGAGCATAAGGGTGAAACAGGATGTGCATACTGGCATACCCAGCAATTTGGAGATATCCGTGTGCGTATGGTAGAATATACACCAGGTTATCTTGCAGATCACTGGTGTTCAAAGGGACATATTCTTTTTTGCATAGAAGGTGAATTAGTAACTGAACTAAAAGATGGCAGAGAATTTATTCTTACTCCAGGGATGAGTTACCAGGTAGCAGATAATGCTGAGGCACATCGCTCACATACAAAGACAGGAGCAAAACTTTTTATTGTAGATTAGCTATGCAAGTAAAATTTATTTTAAAGTAATAATTCTGCCGGAGGGAAGTTCTAAATCCTCTAACTCCAGGCAGAATAATTTTTCTTTTTCCACATTGTACTAATTCCAAATTAGAGAAATAATTTAGATTTAACTTCTAACAATCTCCTTAAAGAGTGTCCAATGTTTTGCGCTCATTGATTGTGCAGAAAAAAGAGAAACCCCTTGAGCATTGCCTTCGATCGAACATTCAATTGCTTTTGCCAGTTCATTTGGATTTAATTGTGGGACAAACAGTCCGCTATATAATGGTATTCTTCCAGAGAGTGAAGCAGTACCCTTTAAGGTTTGCGTTTTTATCCAATCGATGCCTTTATTATAAAAACCGTTATAAAGCATTGGAAGGACTCCATCAACATTCCAAGCAGGCCACTGTTGACGTACCATTTCCCAGTTTGGGAATACAGCAGCTGTAACTATTTTATTCTTCTTATGGGCTGCAGGTACAAGAACGTCATTGACCAAACTACTAATTCTGTCATACCTAAATTGCCGCCATTCTTTGTTTGAAGTTGGGTCCTCGACCTTCATTATATCAATTCCGGTCTTTTTCTGAAATTCACTTCGGCAAAGGTCACAATAACAATAATCATATTCAGGATATTCTTTGTCCTGTTTAATGCCGTATTTAGGCTGCAGTGCCTCAGCAAGAATTACATCTGGGAAACGTATATAGTCAAGGTGCACTCCGTCAAGCATGTCAAAATTTGCCAGCTCAGTTACTGTTTGTCTAATAAAGTTGCGAACCTCAGGTCTCGAAGAGCACAAGAATTTATAGTAGTTAACATAAGAAGGTTTATTTGCAGCAGATTCCCCCTTATAGTTAACGACAAACCACTCAGGGTGATTTTTTACAATATCTTCGTTATTGCAAAGCATTGTCCACATCCAGCTATGGACCTCCAATCCCTCTTGCTTTGCTATTGGTAATAGTAGTTCAAGCCATTGCTCTTTTACAGGAAGATGGGCACTTTTATAAAAGGCATAGTTACTGGTATAAATCTCAAGTAATATGGCATCAATTCCAGATTCATGCCAAAGAGCGAACCTTCTTTTCCACTCATCTATTGAAGGCTTAAGGTCAACAGTAACCCAAGCCCAATTCTTCATCTTTCCGGATATGGAATTATGAAGAGCTGTCTTGGCATAGAGCTTTTCAAATGGGGTAAGATATTGATATCCTGCTAGGAAAGCACCACCAAGGGCAAGCCTCTTTACAAATTCTCTTCTATTCATATTACATTCATTCCATAAAAGTAAGTTTTCAAAGTGTAAAACATTCCTTAATTATTTCGTTTTATTGTTCGATTTTTCCAGAATTATAGAATTTATATAAATTCGAAATGCTAAGATAATAAATATTTTACATCATGCTAACTCATCAGGCTATAAAGTCTGAATATTCTTATCAGGACCTAAAAATCCATTTTATTGC
>JAUZPB010000097.1 GCA_030706145.1 Bacteroidota bacterium | reverse complement strand
GAAATATGGTGAAACAGTGTTTCGCATATTTTAACTCCTTTATAAAAATATTGTTTAAACTACTATTATATTGAACTGGATCCATATAGCGATCCATATTTATTAACACAGTTTAAATAACGTAAAGACAAGCAGTAAAATTTTCAGTGATCTGGCGCAGATCATCTTCAATGCAGATCTTAAGTGCTAAGAATACTTGTAATATAGGTTTTTATATCAGAGGTTGATCCTAAAGGTTAAAAGGGTTAGGTAAAGTTTTTGTGAGATAAGACAAATAATATCATGCAATTAATGTTCAAAGAACTCATACAAGATGACTTAAACAAGCAGAATGTTTTTTTCATTATATAGGACGGAACCTTGTTCCGTCCTATACTAAGCGCCGGAGTTACTCTTCAATAACCTCGTCTTCATCTTCTTCCATAAGAATTTTCTTTACGTCCTGATTTTCTAGATCTCTTGCATCAAGATAATCAACATAGAATTCTTCATATTCATCTTCCAAGGTTTCAACAAACTGATCCATTATGCCTAGAATGCCATCTGCTTTTTTAAACAGATCACTTAGAAGCATAACAGTAGAACTTGAGATCAATGAAGAGACTTTGTTCTCCAGTGTGCTTTTGAATACAGATGTTTGATTCGTCAGTTCATGGATCAGATTTGTAGTAATACCAAACTTCTTTAACTGTACAACATATGTTAAAGCAAACATTCTCGCAGCCTCTGCCTTATCCATAAGCTCTTTATCAAGCATACGATAAAGATGGCTTTTTGTTATCCTTGTCTTTTCCTTAAGTGAAAGGTCATTTGTCATCTTTGCAAAATTAAAAAGTCCCGATATAACAGGATAAACCGCGTTAATAAGATCATCCTTGGCCTTTGCATTCTGAATGGTTTTATCCAGAATTTCTGAAGAAAGCTCTTTATCTAAGCGGCGTATCTCATCCATTACTTTTCTAAGTTTAGTTGAGTTTGATGTAAAACTTCTTATTGAAGAGACTATATCGCGGTTTTCAGATAGCAATGTCAGTACTGATTCATACATGCCCAGTTTTTGCTTTTCGAAGTCATTCATTTTTTAACTTTCTCCTGTATTGATAAACTTACTTACTTATATCTTATTTCGTCTTTTATCGGGTATTATAACTAATAATAACATACTACCTGATATGTTTACAGTCTATAGAAATGCATCTGATTTTTCTATAGTATAAACCCAGAGATGCTTGTAGAAGTTTATCCTACTACAAACACATTATTTTAAATGACGATTTAATCCAACTGTTTTTTGATTTAATAGGAAATGACAGGAAATAGAGGCAAAACTGTTTTATTATCAGTTTATTTCAAACTTTGAATACTTAACAGATCCATATTGGAAAAAGGACTTTACAATTCTAACATAATCATCAATTATCATAGGTTTTTCAAAATATTCATCGCACCCCAAAGCAATAGAAAAATCTCTTTGCTTTTCTGAAATAACAGAAGTAAAGACGACCAGTGGAATTGAACTAAGAAGAATATCACCTTTGATCTTGGCCAATACTTCAATTCCATGAACCATAGGCAAGTTCAGATCAAGAATAACAAGGTCTGGAGTGGGAGCATCTTTATAGGTCATATCTTTTTTCAGGAACATAATTGCCTCTACACCGTTGTTTATTACATGGAGTTCACATTTTCTATCGACATCTTTAAGTATTGATGAGATAAGAACAATATCGGATTTATTATCTTCTACAAGTAAAATCACCATTGTCTTTGCCTGCAAAATAATTACAATAATTAGTTGTCCTATATAGTCTAGTTAAAGCGTACACTGAAATCCGGATCATCATTTTTTCTAAAGTTTTGTTCCGAGTCCTTGTGCCTTTTAAATATTGCGGGTTTTACGATAAAGCTTTTGGCCGGAAGATTCAGATATGAGAAGAATGCCTCTTCCCCTTCATTATCTGTTAATACCCAAAGGGGAATTTTTCTTAGCTTATCGTTATTTCTAAGTTTGGAAAGGAAATATTCTCCGGAAAGATGCATTGTATCTGAGTCCACTATAATAAGATGCGGCTTTGGATCCATTCTTTTTTCAAAATAATTAAGAGCACTCTCAACATTAAAAAAAGGAGTAATCCTATAGACTATCTGCAATCTCTTTAATGCTTCAGATATCAACATTAATTCAACTTCATTACCATCAATTAGAATTATATTAATCTCACTGCCTGCTTTCATGAATCCCCTCCCCCTTTAATAACATATAAACATCATGATATATTTGTATCGATTTTACAGATAATAGTCAAATCTTTTGAAATAATAGGATATGCTTTCCGAAATGCGGTCAATTCATACAATAAACGACAAAATTCAGAAAAGTTTATTTAAGGATTTTTGTAAATTTATTACCTGGGCAGAAATCTTTTTTTTAGGGAAAGTCATTATATGAAAAAAAATTGTAATTCGTATCTCATACTTAGAGTAATTCTCAGGCTTATTGTTTTCATTTTCCCACTCATTTTAACAGCTTGCAAATCCAAAGGACAAACAGAAGTAACCGAGACTGAATTATCTCTTGTTGCAAGCTATCCCCTTTTAATTGATCAGCCCTCTGGGATCACTATTAACCAGGACAATACTGCTTACTGGATAGTAGATGGCGGATCAGATAAGATAGTTAAAACTGATCTAAAGGGCCAGGTTGTTCAGACATTATCATATAAAGGCAACGATCTTGAGGCAGTAGCCTATGATAAAAAAGACAGCACACTTTGGGTTGTAGAAGAAAGAGAAAGAGAGATTGTTCACCTTGACCAATCAGGCAAAGAATTAGGAAGGTATAAGACGAAAACTCCTGGTACAGAAAACAATGGACTTGAAGGAATTGCTCTGGATAATAGTCATAATGCGTATGTTATAAATGAAAAAGAACCTGTAGCATTTTTTTCTCTGAATAAAGATTTTACTGAATTAAAAAAATATACACTCGACTTTGCAGATGATATAAGTGATATAGTATATAACGATAAAGCAGATAACTACTATATTCTCAGCGATGAATCAAAAGCTCTTTTCATCTGGAGTCCGCAAAAAGGTTTAGAGCAAAAATACTTATTACCTTTTTCAAAAGCCGAGGGAATAACAATAAATACTCTTAATAACAGAATCATTATTGTGAATGATGCTCTAAATACATTATATGAATATGAGATACGGCAGGTTAAAAAGTAGATTTAATTAAATGAGGGAAATTTTTCTTTCAGGTAAGAGAATAGCCAGTCAATGATCCGGATAAATTTTTGCTTACTTATCCGGACCTCACATGCAAATTAATGCACCAATAAAATTTGCAATTACATCATGCGACCTTTAAGGTCTCAGAATACTGATTACTGTTAATAGTCTCAGCTTTTTTAAGCCACATCAGTTCTTCAAAACTCATATGGCTATCAATACTGGCTAGTTTGTAACCATCTTCAATGAATCTTTTAGCCAGAAGTTTATTCTGGAACCTGGGGATACTTCTATCTACATTTTTATTATAATAAATGTTTTCGATTGCCTCAGAGCAGAATTCTTCTTCAAAACCTAAAGATGATCCTACTTCAATAATAAATTTCTTTTCACTTGGAAGAACTTCCCCATCTACAGCGGCTAATAGAAGAAGTCCACGAAGATAATTACTTTCGTCAATTGAATACATATGCTTCCGAACTTTAAAGTTAAAACTAGATTCCTAATTTTTGTCACAGAACATTATACACCAATAAAACGATAAAATCAACCTTGAAAAACAGCTTAGAAAATCAGTTTTTCTTTGCTGTGATCTCATTCAAAGGGCA
This sequence comes from Bacteroidota bacterium, assembly GCA_030706145.1. Lineage (GTDB taxonomy): Bacteria > Bacteroidota > Ignavibacteria > Ignavibacteriales > SURF-24 > JAUZPB01. The sequence continues at coordinate 12,942 of JAUZPB010000097.1, read as the reverse complement.
ATACTTTCAGCATTGTTTACAGTAATGTAACAATAGGAAAGAACAATTGTTCCCTAAAAAAAGTAAATCCAAAACTGTTTTTATGAGATCTTTGACAATAGTAAACTAAACACTTAATTTTGCATATTGCTTATACAAAACTAGGGAAAAATAATTAATATTCAGATTATTTGGATATTAATTTTCATAAAAAAATGAAATTTCTTGCCATAGACTTCGAAACAGCGAATTATTACCGCAACAGTGCCTGCGCAATCGGACTGGTATTGGTAGAAAATAATGAAATCATTGAGAAGCGCTCTTATCTGATAAGACCTCCTCAAAAATGGTTTGTATTTACAGATATTCATGGTTTAACATGGGATGATGTTAAGAACGAGCCAACGTTCGACATTGTATGGGAAAAGATAAAGCATTACTGGGAAGGAATTGATTTTGTAGTTGCCCACAACTCCAGCTTCGATTCTTCTGTTCTTAGAGCATGCTGTGAGCACTATTCGATCAAAAGTCCTAATATTAGTTTTCACTGCACAGTCAGAATATCCAGACAATTATGGGGAATACATCCGACAAAATTGCCTGATGTATGCAGCCGTTTTAAGATCCCTCTAAACCATCATGATGCATTATCTGACACACTGGCATGTGCTCAAATAATGATTCAGGCCTTAAAGGACGGATATGAGTTTTAACAGATCTGTCCTGTTTTGTTACGACTCTATCATGTTAATTGAATTTTTAACCACTTCTTTTCGGAGGAGGAGTTTTAACAGATCTACTCTGTTTTTAACGGTTCTATCCCGTTAACTTTTAGAGTACTAAAAAGATCATCTAGCAATTCTTCCCTTTTCCATATAAATGAAGAAGCAAAGCAGCACCAGAAATGCCATCCTGCCCTTTCAAGTATACGCTGCCGTCTAAGGTCATCTTTCCACTTTTCAACCGACAAATGCCTGTCACCATCACATTCTATAGCAAGACGCCTGTCCTGCGCGCCTTCTACAACAAGATCTATATGAAAATCCCCGGCTGCAACCTGAGGATAGACAACAAATCCTTTTTCGGTCAGAATATCAAAGAGTTCCCTTTCTAAATTAGTGCTGCACAGTTGCTTGTCTGTCCTTGAGACTATTATGCCTTCGTCAAAAGGAGCAGAAAAATGAGAAATAAGTCCCCTGCGAAGCTTATCAGCATCACTTAAATCCTCAGCTTGTATACTTCTTACCAGATACATTCTGTCTTTTGCCCTCGAAGCAGCAACATTAAATCTTTGAGCAAATGAATCTCTTGTAAGGGCAATTGCATTTTCTTTTGAAACGACCATAGAAAGAAACATAATATCACGCTCTTTACCCTGGAAAGTCCTTGCATCACCGCATGTGATTCTATTTTTCTGTATCATTTCAAGACCTATTTCTTCCTCGAGCATCTCCCAGATCTTAAGAGCTTGCTTATCACCAAGTAGTGATACAACTCCAATGGAACGGTCTTTTGTCTTTGGATCTTTTAGCAGTAGTTTTATCTGATCAACAATATATCTTGCCTCTGCAGAATTAGTATCGCCTTCTCTTAGGCCATCATTTAGAAGAACATCTACCAACGATGGGTCCAGTCTTTCCGAAGGACGGGGTATTCTTAAGGGTTTTATCTCGTGATTATAAAACTCTCTTTTTGAATACTCAATTATTGGAGCAGCACACCTGAAATGTTCGCGAAGCATAACAGAAGACTGTGCAAAAACGACTTTAAAAAGGTCGTAGACAGATCTTTCGGGTGTCATCTGCGGGCGGAATGTTTCAACCTGGTTATTCAAAAAGCGCTGCATAAGGCTTCTTATCTTCTCTTCCTCAAGTCCAACACCATCTGGAGAGACCTGCTTGTCGTCACCCACAACAAGAATTTTCTTAGCCCTTAGAATTGCAGGCAGAGCCGTCAGGTCTGACTGCGAGGCTTCGTCAATAACAACTAGGTCAAAACATCCAAACTCTGCCGGAAGCGATTCTGAAATGCGGTAATGCGGCATTATCCAGCATGGTATTGCAGGATTGGCCTTGTAAGCTGCCCTGCGTGCATCCTGGCGGTATCTAATAGCACGCTTTCCTGTACCTTTGCCTATCTTTGCAATTGCTGATAGATAAGCCATTAGGGCGCTGCGTACATCAGGGGTTGCATTTTCTGCAAGTTTAAGCCATGTCTTTTTAGTTACTATCTCCTTATACGCCCCTGAAAGCTCATGCTCCATTTCGCTGCGTTTTGCAGCCAGCTTCTTAAGGTCAGATTTTCCATAGATCTGATCAAGATAAGAGGCCAGTCTTTTTCCTCTCCAAATGTCAAACAAATTATCAGGCAAAAGTTCATCTTCTTCATCTTGTATAGCGGCTTCTCTTGTAAGGCGCAAAGCCCATTTGGGTGCTCCTGAGCTGCTAATTAAACCCGTTATCTTCTTTAACGTTTCAAAATGTGCTCTAAGGCTGTTAATCCGTCTTAGCTCATCCATTAGAGTTGTCCACTGGCTCTGCAGTTGTATATCGGAGATATCAGGATTACCAAGAGAATTATCAAGGAATTCATGAATGGCATGCGTTATCTTGCCATTGCATCCTGAAAGTATATTTTGAAAACTTTCCTTTACGGCCCACACCTCAGAGAGTTTATTTCGGCTTATATGATTGAGAAAGATCCGTTCAGCATCAATCAGGATTGAGCTATCTTTTCGCAGCAGCTGAACCTTTGTCCAGGAAGGAATAAGCTTTTTGATTAAACTGATAACTCTCTCTTCAAGATGAATATATTCCACATGTTTTTTATAGAGCGTGTAGCTTTCCAAAGCCTTTTGTGACTCTTCAGGTTCTGAAGAATAGACAGGTAAAGATATCAGTCCGGCAATAGCATTCCATCTTGTAATAAGCCCACGCAGATTCTTAAGATGACTCATATGATCAAGAACATAAGACCATTCATCACTATCTTTTGGAGGTGAGTTAAGGATCCTGATAGAATCAATGACTGCTTTTTCCTTCCCCTTGCCAAACAATCCAGCTATTCCGAAGGGCTTTTTCCCTTCTGACAAATTCCCTATGGCCAGAGTTACTTCATCGTTTAACTCAATGCCAGTTTGAATAGTAATTGGTCTTGCAAGAAATTTTTTATTTAGCTGCACATTACTTTCAAGCTCATCCCCCAATGAGACGAACATCTCAAGAATTTCATCTTCTTTTGAGTCTCTTAGCCTATTAAAGATTAGGCTGCTCCAACTGCAATTTGAATCCTTAATGGACTGCCTAAGGCCTTTCATCCTGTAAATATCTTCAAGAAGGCCTTCTGCTTCATTATATGTTTCAGCAGAAGAACTTACAAGCTTTGGGATCTCGCCATTTTCAATAAGTGACTGAATCTCATTGAAATTGATAAGATCCAGATGTGTCCTTATAATTTCCCTTGATTCTGGAAACAGATCTATCTCAGGCAATCTGGCATCTAAATAGACAATATCCTTTGAGAGAAGCTTTCTTGCCTCTTTAAGCTGATCAATATCTGAGGGCGAAAAGCGCGGGGTATATTTTTTATCTATTGTAAGCTCATCTTCTGACAAAATATTATTTTCAGGTAAAAGAAGCGCTTCTTCTGCAGCCTTTGTTGGCTCAATAAGCTCATTATCCAGTTCAATTTTGGACAAGTTACATTTAGCCCATGCCTCTATATCAAGGTCGATATCTTTTAGTCTTAAGTGAAGGTCGTCAATACTATCTTCAAGTGATTTTACCTCGGAGGCCCAAGCCTTGCGGTCAATTTTTTGTACTTCAGAGGCAATCTTTAAGATCGAATGCTCAAACTGCTTCATTCCGGCTTGTTCACTGCTTAAAAGGCTAATAGCCAGAGTTCTTAGGCTCTGAGGAAGTTTTTCCTGAAGAACGGCCAGTGCAGGATCTTTCATTGATGTAACGAGCACTCTTTTTCCGAGTGCAAGGTAATGGCATATTATATTGGCTATGGTATGGGTTTTTCCTGTTCCCGGAGGTCCCTGCACAACAACGCCATCCGAGGCATCAAGAAGCTGAACAATTCGAACCTGCTCGTCATTATATGGCATTGGGAAATACAGGTCCTGAGCCTTTTCGGCAGCACTTTCTTCACTTTCTCCAGATAAAACTGATATTCCCCTAAAGAGCGGGAGTTTCAGCTCTGAATTTTCTTTTGAGGGTTCAGTAACAAGAGCAGCTAAGGCATTTGGAAGAATTACAAGCTCCTCTTCCATTTTCCTCTTAAAGCGCTCAAGATCCTGAATAAATATACTAGCACCTCTTGGCCTTGCAAAAAGGACCCAGCTATTAAAAACCTTTAATCTCTCTTCTCTTTTATTAATAAGAGGATCATTTTTTTTCATTTCCTCTGTTACAAAAATTCCCTGTGGGTCAAGCAGTGCTGCTGCTGTCTTAAGCAGAGGTTCAAATGTGGAAGGATCAAATGGCGAAAAACTCTCAATCTGCTGACTAAAAAACTCTCTTGAAAATTTTTCCAGATCGGATACAGCAGGATTATCATTTGCAGAAAAAATTGCAAGCTCAACTATAGGCTCTTTGTCGCGCGGGCGGACTTCAATTGCCATTGTCCTGTCGTTTAGTGTCAATTCAACAAGCTTTGTAATTAGAGGGAAATTGACATTAAGTCCAGACATATTCCAGCTTGCTATTCCCATACCTAAGACGAGCTCAAGCTGCGTATCAATTATTCCTCCTTCTAACTGTTGTTTAAGAGTAAAAAGCTTGGAATAAAGTGATATTGTACGCCTCTTTAGCTTTTCCTGACCAGCCCAGAGCCGCCAAATGTTTTCCAGGAAGGATTTATACAGTGAGAAAACATGATCTTTGTACTCATATGAATCCAGTTGAGTAAGAATTCTAACTGAAGCATCGCCACCTTCATTTAGAGAAAGTGCACCCATTTCAGCAAGACTTTGAGCTTGCACAAACGGTTTTAATTTGGGTTCAATAGCTGGATTGTTCGAATTTTCGAGCCAAACATCAAGGATTTCACTATTGCTTCTTGGTGCTGGTGATTCATGGAGCCTGTCTATAGAGATCCAAATCTCATATTCCTGATCATTATTATCATTCTCATTTACGTGCACACCAGGAAGAGATGAAATATTATAGTCAAATTCAGTAAATATGTTATACTTGCTTACATCCGAAACAGGATTTGAACGCATAAGAGCCGTTTGCTGTGCAAATTCCACAAGTTCTTTTAATCTTGTCAGTTGATCCAAAGCCATCACAAAACTTTTTATCCAGTTAATAAAAATCTTTAAAGGAGAATTTGTAAAAATATCATTTATATTCGAAGAAAGTATAGTTTTTTTTACCACGTTTCTAAATTATGCGAAGCTTATTATTGGCATTCAGGCAATCTTGCTATTTATTTTATTTTTGTTTGATTTTTCTTGACATTTAGATTCCTATTTTTTAACTTCTTCTCAAATAGCATTTGTCAGGTTTTGGAGGGACGGAATGGCAAAGAGATTCACAGACACGGACAAATGGAAGAGAAGCTGGTTTAGATCGCTCTCCCCTGCCTATAAGGCCTTCTGGTTTTATTTATTTGATAATTGTGATCAGGCCGGTGTATGGGAGGTAGATCTTGATGCAGCATCATTTTATATAGGAGAAAAGCTCAGGAAAGAGGAAGTGCTGAGCAAGTTCGGCAAACAGGTAATTGAATTTGATGGTGGAGAACACTGGCTCATTTTAGGTTTTATAGAATTCCAATATGGTTGTCCTTTCGAGAAATTAAATCCACAGAATAACGCACATCTTTCAGCAATTAGAATAATAGAAAAGTATGACATTAAAAATATTTTATCAGCTCTTTTTAAGGGCTCAGGAAGGGCTGAGTATGCCCCTAAGGAAAAAGAAAAAGAAAGTGACATTGAAAAGGAAGTGGAATTTCAGGAGGGGGTTTCAGGGGGAGGAATTTCAAAAGACAAGCTTTTTGAAAGAGGCTTATCGGAATATGGAGGCCCCACTTTAAATGAAGTTACCTGGTATTTTGATTCGATTGGTTATCCCAACGAGCAAGCCCGGGCCTTTTGGGAATGGAATGAAGGCAATGGATGGATAAACAGCAGAGGTGCTCCACTTAAGGTATGGAAATCCAGGGTTGACGGATGGATAAAAAACTCGGAAATTAAAAAAGGAGGGCCAGAAAATGTCAGAATCAGCTCCAACTTCACTCAGCGAAATTCTTCCTGGGAAAATGATGCAAGGGGAAGAAGCAATTTTATACACACAGCAACTATTCCAGCCACAACCCCTAAATTCGGCACCCCCGTTATTGCGGAAGCTGACAAAACTCAAATGGATGCCCAAAAAATTTGCTGAGGCAAATTTCAGGAATTTTGAGTTTAATGAATCAGATGGTGTCCCAAAAGAATATGGCGTAACCTGTTATCACTGGGCACAAGGGAAATATGCTGAAAACTGCCTAATTCTTTGCGGAAATATTGGCAATGGGAAAACACACCTTGCTATATCTGCAATGAAGGAAGTATTTGCCATAAGAACGGGCCAGTCGCTTTTTATTCCCTCTGGTGAATTATTTGAACAGCTTATAGTGTCGACCTATAATCATGATAATAAAGTTGAAAATATAAAGAGCCTGGTGCATTTGTATGATTGCCTTTGTATTGATGGGCTTGAAAGAAGGCATTTCACTGAAGCTTCAATTGAAAACCTCTACCTTTTAATTAACAGAGTATATCTTGAAAACTCGAAGCTAATAATAACGACTAATCTGGCACCAGAAGTCTTTAAGGAGCTTGATGAAAGAATTTATTCAAGACTTCACGAAATGTCCATTATACTTCCATTTAAATGGGACGATTACAGGATGCGAGAAAAAATAGCATATAGCTAATTTGTTCAAGTAGAAACTAAGGAGGAAATATTCATGCCGGACTTTTGTAGTCTTTTTGAATATTTCCTCTGAAAAATACAGGTCAAATTAAGAAAACAAGATACAAGGTCACTTCAGGAAGATCATCTTTTTGACTGATCTGAAATTTTCCTTGCCATTAACCGCGCTTGCTTCAAGTGAGTAAAAATAAATCCCTGAAGAGACAGCTTCACCGGCATTCCATTTGACTTCATAATTGCCCGCTTTTTTAACTTTATCTTCCAGAGTTGAAATTATCTGACCTATGGCATTGTAGATCATTAGCTTCACATTACTTTCATTTGCCAGAGAGTATTTTATAATGGTAGAAGGATTAAACGGGTTTGGATAGTTCTGCTGTAGTTCATATTTAAGCACAACTTTTTTATCCTGCCCAATAGCAGTAGGCTGTGTAATATTAACATCCCAGCTAATAGAAGAAGTATCTTTTGAATTATAGACATATGCCACAACTTTAGAGGTCCCTTCTTTTGCGGCTGTAAATTCATAGGTTGAATCCATACCAACTATAGCAGAATCTGCAATCCAAAAGTATTTTACTTTCTCATTATATGGATCTTCAGCTTTAAGGCTGAATTTAATCTTTTCTCCAATTTTAGCATCGCATAGTCTTTTATTTATCGATATTACCTCTGCATTAACGGTATCAGTTACGAGCTTAAAAGGACTCCATGATACAATATCCGGCGGGAAACGATTATCCATGAATTTTTCGATTATGTTTTTAGTAATAGTCTGAACGTGCAGATCTTTTGGAAGTCCATATGTCCAATATATTGAAGAAGCATTAAAGACAGCCCCGCCATTTTTATTATACATTATCCCCATGGTAGAATGCCTGTTTTCTATAGTATCCCCCTGCCCAATAGCCGGAGAAATCCCAAGTATCCTGAAGTTTTTTGGAGTCCCGTCTCTGCCAATCGGTTTAGGAAGGCCATTATCCCAGGAAAACAATGCTCCATCTGTTTCATAGCCTACAATGCTAGACAAAGAATCTTTAGGATCGCGGCCAAATATTTCTCCATCATTAAGTCCTGTATTTCTATAGATCCAGTGCTGAGAGTTATGGACAGAGAAACCTCCAAAGCCTTGAGCATGAGTAAAATCTTTATGATTAATATCATCTACATATCCGGCATAACGGAAGCTTGCTCCAAGGAAGAAATTTTCCGGAAGGTTAAGCGGCTGATCATACCAATTTACAGTTACAAGTGAGTCAATCTTCCCATTTAGCGGGTCAAGATACCTGTTTTTATAGCACACTAAAGTACTATCATTATCCTCAATGCGCACCTGCCACCAGCATGTGTTTCCTGATAGGCTTAAATATTTTCCCCCATTTTTTACATAGTTTTCTACATTCAATCTTTGCATTTTTGTCCAGTATTCTGCATGTCCTGGTTCTATTACAACCTTGTAGTTTGATAATAGATCAGAATACAAATGCAGATCCAGTTCAGTTGCTACCTCATACTTCATATTGTTATTTTCTAGCCATTGAATCATCTTATATGGATAAGATCTGAATTCGGCATAGCCGCCTCCAAAAAATGGTCTGTTAAAAGATACTCTAAAGGCTCTTTTATTAAACGTAGAATTCTCGTCATAGACATTCTTTCCTCCGTAAGTATTATAGGCTACCCAGTTCAGATAAGGGATAACTACAAGTATGTTGCCATATGAGCCTGGATTTTTTTCCCTGACATAGAAAAGAATTGTGGAGGTCCCGAGTCCCGTATCAACCGGGAATCTTGCAGCATAAGCACCAGAAGCCCATGAATCAGGGATTTTAAGGCTAAAGCTTACAGGCCATTTGCAGCCTTTTTCCCATGCGCTATCTGGCAAAGACCTGTGTCCGCCTGGAATATTGCTAAAAGAACTAACAAGAGTTTCATTTACTCCGAGTTTAAATATCTGAATAAACATAGGGTTATGTGTAGTGGATATATGAAATTTAATTGTATCGCCTTTAGTAATTGAACATGGATTAGCATAACCATTATCATTAAATGCGGGTTTCCAGCTTGTTATCTGGCCATATAGATTGAGCCTTAGTCCTGATGTTACTAAAAGCATCAGGAAAATAATGAGATAGAACGTAAGAGTCTTTTTCATGGATCTCCTCTGTATATTTTGTTTTAATTTTTTCGTGAACTTTTTGCCTTTCTATTAAACAGGCATACTTCTCCTTTCATAACTTTGCTTCTACGTAGATTGCTATATAGAATAATATGACATTCTTTTACTTACACTTTCAAGCCAGGAGGGCATTCTGTGTGCGCTTTAGCACAAGCAATGCAAAACAAATTTATGTTTGCTATGTACATTTTTCCTTTAATTTTTATCTTATAATTAGGATCGTTTTGTAAAACGATCAGCCCCTCTCCCCCAAAAGAAGTAATTGCATTAGGCTGCTTGTCTAAGTATTAATAAATTAAATTCACAGGTATAATTCTATGAGATTGCTACTAACTATGAACATATGCTTATTCTTTCTTATTTTTGCTGACTCGTTTGCAAGTTATTCTGACTCAACACAGACGATATATATTTTTACAAAAGATGATGATGTTGCAGCTTTCAGAACGATAGGTAAGATATTTAACTCATCAGGATATGATCTTGAGGATTCAGAAGAAGCGCTCATGGTAGTATCGACTGAAATAATGAACAAAGAATATGGAACGTTCAATCTTGACAAGGTAGCAATAAAGCTGCGCGCCGAGATTAATATGTCTGACAGCATAACAACGATTAAGCTGCAGGGGCAATATCTGGATAGGGCAAATATGAGATCAGAATTATCTGAGGAGTATTTTAATGAGCATTCGAACAGAATAACAAACACTGGAGCATCCGGTTCAAAAGAAGAAACCGCTTGGAATTACATGCTTGAAATTGCGAATAAATATAAAAACGGAAGAATAAAGATTCAAAGATAAGAATTAAATTAAGCCAGAAAGCGACAAAAATTTAATGAAGGGAAAATGTTTATTGAAAAAGAAAAAACAGCATTCAGAATATCAGACAAACAAGATATTACTAGCACTTACAAGTATGATCTGCAGAGGATCCCTGCTATAAAAAAACTGCTTCTCTGGAAAGCTTTCCCTTATTCAATACAATTGACAATTTTCACTGTACTAATTGGATTTATCATCATGAGCTGGGGTCTACATTCTCCAGATGATAATAATGCAAAACTATTTTCACAGCTTAATATTGTTTGCCTGATAATCTGGGGATTATGGTGGCCGCTGATGATCTGGGCTGCAGTACTTTTCGGAAGACTATGGTGCATGGTCTGCCCTCTTGAGTTTATAAGTAAACTAAGTGAAAAGCTTGGACAACTATTAAACATTAACCGCTTTAAGATCAGCAGGACTGTAAGATCAGGTGTGGTGATATTATGCTTATATTTTTTTGTACAGCTTCTTGTTGCCGGAACTGATCTGCACCACGTTCCCGCCTTTACAGCATTTTTCCTTGCCGGATTGATCTCACTTGCTATTGTTATTGGTTTATTCTTTAAAGAAGATGCATTCTGCAGCGGGTTTTGTCCGATTGCCCTTACCTTAAATACATACAGCCGCGGAGGCATGCTGGCAATAAGAGCAGACTCAAAGGATAAATGTAAAACTTGCAGAGAAAGAAGCTGTGCAACAGGTTTCAAAAGTAATAATATCTTTTCCGGCAAAAGTTGTCCAGCAAAGATTTATCCTGCCGCATTAGAAAGCAGCAAAGACTGCTTGCTCTGCGGGCAGTGCATAAAGAACTGTAATTCTGAAAACATGTCACTTTTTTTCCGCCTCCCTTTTAGCAGAAATGATATAAGAGAAAAAGCGGCTTCCTGGGTAATCACTCTGTTTATTATGATAGATAGCGGCTTTGTTTTAGGAGAACTTGCCGAGCAGTGGCCATCAGCAGATAAACTGGTTATGGCAGTTCCAGAATTTGTCTCTGAGTATTTTGGCTTGCAAGCCTTTTCTGCATGGATAGAAGGTTTCTGGACACTTTTAGTTTTCCCATTGCTTCTGTGGACAATCTTTGGATTATCATTAAAGATAGCAGGAAAATCCAGAAGTATAAGCGGAGCCTGGCGAAATTTTGCGCTGCGTGCTGTTATTATTTTTTCTGCAGGACATTTAATAAAAAGCCTTTTAAAGATAACAGAGTCCTTAAGCTATATTACTTATGCTATTAAGGATCCCGAAGGATTAAGTAATCTGAAGGCTATTAGCAGCGGAGTTTTTTCAAAACCTGATCCGATCCTAAGTCCAGTTAGCACAATAATACTTTGCCTTATAATCATTAGCTTTGCAATCTTTTTTGCAATACGTGAGCAGTATATCTTAAAAATTCAGAGCCGCTCCCGCTACTCAGGCTTCAAGAAATTTACATAGTGCGCCATAATTATCAGAAGCATCTTTATATCCCTGGTCATACATCTGGTAAAGCTTATTTTTATTTGTTTCAATTCTTCCTGAGCTCAAAGGATTTACAGGTCTAAGAATAAAGGCCTCCTGATTTTCCTGCAGATGCTCAACATAATCAACTGTTTCATTATATTGGTTATGCCTGTTATTTAGCGCTTTTACCAGTCCAGGGAAATGCGTATATTTTTTTTTAGCATACTTTATCAGTGATTCAGGCTTTTTCCTATAACCCTTAGGCTGAGTAAGAATTATAACATTCCTTTTGTTGCCATCTTTTATGCTTTTGCAGACTGGAATAGAATCAGATATACCACCGTCAAGGAATGTTTTATTGTCATATTCAACAGGTTTAGATATAAAAGGAAGGCTGCACGAAGCCTGAAGAACCCTCATATAATCATTGCCCAGCTCATTTTTTTCATAGTAGACCGCTTCGCCGCTTATACAATCAGTCACTGTAGTAATGCATTTGGTATCATTTTCCCAGAAGGTCTTAAAATCAAAAGGTTCAAGAACATTAGGAAGAGTGTTGAATATGAAATCCATACCAAAGAGCTCCCCACTTGTAAAAATGCGTAAATAGCTAATATAGCGCGAGTCGTTGACATATTTGATATTTACAATTTTGTTTCTTTCGATCTGGCGGGAAATGTAGTTTGCAGCATTGCATGCTCCCATTGAAACACCAATTACATAAGGAAACCATAACTCCTTTTCCATAAAGAAATGAAGTATTCCGGAGGTATATACACCACGCATTCCTCCGCCCTCTAAAACCAGTCCTGTATTTTTAATATCCATATTACTATTTTTCGTAAACTTAAAATTTAAAACATTATAAGTATTAAAACTATCAAAATAATGGTGCAAATTCAAAAGATTTATTTGCCTCAGGAAGTGTTACCTTGGGAAATATTATCCATAGCATATCAATTTCACAATATTATTGGTGTTTACTCTCCTTTCTTTATTTTGATCAATTGACTCGTCAATAAGGCGTAGCTTTGTGATGTTTATAAACCATGGGAATAAAATTCTGGCAAATAAATAGCATTTATGTTAAATTGAGCCTTGGAAAAATCGGTTCGATGCAGCAGTTTTTTTTGCTTATCCTAAGATTTTTAGAAACTAAACCTATTGAAATTGTTGACCCGCTATTGGTAAGTATTTCCAGGAACCTTCACTTTTTCCATTCGAGGAAATAACAGATAAAAACATTGTAACAAATCAAAGTAATTTTGTACGTAAAGTAACCGGCATATATTTTTAACCAGATCCTTATTATACTACTCCTCTGTTTATTTCCCATCGCTAAAAAAGAAAAATATCTCATTTCAATAACTACTCATTTCTTTTTTATAAGGGGAAAATTTATGAAAATAGTTACACAGCAAAAAAATGGATCTGGTAAAATCTGGAAAACTTTATCGCTTCTTTTTTGCATTCTTAATCTTAATCTCTTCTTAAACACAACAATCTTTTCTCAGCAGGAAGCTGTTGAAAAAGTCTTAAATTCAGATGGAACACTTAAAAAAGGGATAAACGGCTCATTTAG
>JAUZPB010000096.1 GCA_030706145.1 Bacteroidota bacterium | reverse complement strand
TATAATTCTCTTGTCGAAGGGGGCTGGTTCATTCCTGGTATGTCTGAGCTTTCTCACCTTAAGAGTCCCAAATTTCAAAGTGTAAATTATCCTGATTCAATTTTATATAGAAAGGTCTCTCTGCCTGCTGCTGCAGCCCAGGCAGAAAGTCCCCGGGAAGATGAAAAAAATAAAAGTGTTTTAGAATCCCAGAGGCATTTTAATCCAACTTTATCAAGGCTAAAGGAAGCATTATCTGCAAAGGCACAAAAACTTTCTTTGGCAAAAATGAAACCTGCTCATGCTGCTAAAATTGAACCTTGGCATGAAAAATCAGCTAAGGAGGAAAATAATTCTGCTACATTTAATTCTGCCCGCAGCCATTTTGAAGCCGGAGACTATGCCGGCTCTGCAAAAGAGTTAGAATATCTATTTGAAAATAAGCTGCTGCTCAAAAGTGAAATAGATGAAAGCTACATAATGATCTCCAAATGCTATGCAAACCTTGGTGATATTTTAAAGGCTAAAAAGTGGTGTTCCGAAGCGCTTAAGACAAATAAGCTTAATCCCATACTATATTTACTCATGTGCAATCTTCTGCAGGAAGAAAATAAGATAGCCGAAGCAACCGATGCAGTAAAAAAAGCAATATACCTTAATCCTGATTACATAATGGCTCATTTTACGCTAGCCAATATTTACAGGCGAAGCGGCGGCAAGAAAGAAGCATTAAGGCATCACAAAATAGCTTTAGATATTCTAAACAGAATGGGTGAGAATGATATTGTTCAGGGAAGCGAGGGACTCTCGGCCGGAAGACTTAAAGAAATTATTCTTTCCTCTATTTCTGAAGGTTCTGCCGAAAAGTAAGGACAAATATTTTTGTTTGTAAATTACTATTTCTGTCTTAAATTTACTTACTATTGTCATATTAAACAGCTAATATTATATTTATGCAAAAAAGCGATTCGGACGCAAAAGAAAATACCGGACTAAAAGTTAACTTAGAATCTACTGAAGAAGAAAAAAGAATACTAAAGCAGAGAGCTTTTCAGCTTGCTAAGACTCCCAAAAGGGATAAGGAAGAAAAAGGAAAGACCATAGAGGTCTTAAGCTTCCAGCTTAGCAGTGAAATATATGGTATTGAAACCAGTTTTATTAAGGAAGTACTTTCTCTAAAGGAAATTACCCCTCTGCCTTTAACTCCTCCTTTTTTAAAAGGAATAATGAACCTTCGCGGGGAAATTGTTTCTGTTATAGATATCAGAACATTTTTTGACCTTACAGATTCCGGTATAACAGACCTGAACAGGGTTTTATACCTTTATAGCGAGGATATGAGTTTCGGCATTTTAGCCGACAAAATACTTGAAGTAACAAGTATTCAGCTAAGCAGCCTTCATAGCCAGGGGCTTCTTACAATAAAAGGTATAAGGGAAGAATATCTAAAGGGCGTTTCCTCTTCAGGAATGATCATTCTTGATGCAGCAAAGATACTTGCCGATAAAAGACTTATAATTAATGAAGAGCTCTGAAAAAAATAATTATCAGGAGATAAATAGTAATGAAGTGGTTCTTAAATCTTTCTACAAAGGTAAAACTTTATATTGCCTTCGGAATTATACTTTTATTTACGGTCATTTTATTTGTTCTTATCAGCGGTGAAATCAGACAACTGCGCGACAACCAGAAGAAGCTATCATCAAAGGACTTTAGGATCGCAGTTCAAAGCATTGAGCTAAGGTCGAACTTCAACAGACAAAGAGCCAGGGAACTGGAGCTGATGCTTGCAAAAGACAAAAATACGCAGACAAACCTTGTAAACGATATTTTGGAAAGAAGGCAGCTTCTTCTTTCAATACTAGATACAATTTCAATTGCAGCCCAGGGGGATCCATTTCTTGAAAAAAGTGCAAATGATCTAAGAAAGCTTTTTGATGAATACAAAAATGGCAGGGACAAGGAAATAAATCTCATATTTTCGGGCAAAATTGATCAGGCAGTAGCTTTAGGCAATTCACTTCAGAGCAACATTTATGAAAACGTCAGAAATATTGCTATTTCTATGGATGACTATTCCAGCAGGGAAGTAAGAAAACATTTAGCTGAAACCGAAGGCCTTGTAGAGACTACGACGCTTGCTTTTATACTTTTTGGGTTAGGTTTGTTCATAATAATATTCCTTCTTGTTCTTTATATGAACCGAATAATTGCAACTCCGCTTACACAAATAAGAGACGCCGCAGAAAAAATATCCGAAGGAGACGTTTTCGTCGAAGTCCCCCAAATAGACAGAAAAGACGAAGTAGGAATACTTTGGGATGCATTCGGTAAGATGATCTCATCACTAAAGAACTATGCTTCATTTGCAAATAACGTTGCAGGCAATGACCTTAGAGTTAAGACAGTTCCTAAATCTGAAAAGGATGTTCTTGCAATTTCTCTAAATTCAATGGTTGATTACCTAAGGAAATTTACAGTTGACCTTTCTGAAACCGTAAGCGTACTGAGCGCTTCATCTACGGAAATACTTACCGGCACAGCGCAGCTTGCTGCAAATGCCTCTGAGACGGCAAGTGCAATAGGAGAGACTACATCGACAGTTGAAGAAGTGCGCAGGACCTCTGAGATGTCCAACAGCAAGTCAAAGGAAGTCCTTGATATATCACAGAAAGCAACAGAATATTCAGAGGCAGGAAAAAAATCTACAGAAGAAACAATAGGCGGAATAAATAAGATCGGCAGCCAGATGGAGATAATTGCCGACAGCATTATACGTCTAACCGAGCAAAGCAAAGCCATTGGTGAAATTATCTCCTCAGTTAATGAACTTGCCGAACAGTCTAACCTTCTGGCTGTTAATGCTTCAATTGAAGCAGCCCGTGCAGGCGAGCAGGGTAAGGCATTCGGCATTGTAGCGCAGGAAATTAAAAGCCTTGCCGAGCAATCCAAGCAGGCTACCTCACAGGTTAAAGCTGTACTTAATGATATTCAGAATGCTATTAATGCTGCCGTGCTTGCCACTGAGCAGGGAGAAAAGATAGTTGAATCTGGAATTAAACTAGCTTCACAGTCAGAAGAATCAATTTTTAATCTGGCTGAAACAATTGGTGTTGCAAAGGACTCTGCAATTCAGACATCGGTTATAAGCCAGGAACAGCTTGTAGGAATGAGCCAGGTTGCAATGGCTATGGAGAATATAAAGATGGCAAGCACGCAGAGCGTTACAACAACACGCCAGCTTGAATCTGCTGCAAAGAACCTTCAGCAGTTAAGCCTTAAATTAAAAGATACTTTAGCAATCTTCAGATTATAGAACAAGATAATAGAACACTAAGGGAAAATGGACGAGAATTTCTTTAAAAAATTGCTTGCAACCTATAAGATAGAGGCCCAGGAACATCTGCAGATAATTTCTTCTGGATTGCTAGGTTATGAAAGAAGCTCTGATAAAATTGAAAAAGAAACAATTATTGAAGAGGTCTACAGAGCCGCACACAGCCTTAAGGGAGCCTCACGTGCAGTAAACCAGTATGAGATAGAATCTCTGTGCAAAGGCCTTGAGAGCACTTTCTCATCTTTGAAAAAAGGTGAATTTACTGCAGGCCCGGGACTGCTGGATATAATCTTAAAGGCAGTTGACCTTATAGACTCCTATATAATAACAGATGATGAAGAAAAAAAGTCAGGCCTAAAAGAAGAGATGAGCCTGGTAGAAAATGAAATTACAAACATTTCTTATAGTGGTGCAAAAAAACAAGATGAAAGATCAAAAGGTAAAAAGTCCGAGGGAAGTAGTGATGCTAAAGATAAGAAAGTTGAAAAAGAAAACGAAGGTTATAAAGAAAGCAAAGGTTATGAGGAAAGGTCAAATAGCAGAGAAGAGCAGCTTCTGCAAAGGGTCAGTGACAGACCCCTTCCCACTTCCGATACTGTACGAATAGCTGTTTCAAAACTTGATTCCATATTCCTTCAGGCCGAACAACTAATCTCCATCAGGCTCTCATCAGAGCAGACTGCAAAAGTATTAAATGATTTACAGGCAAATTTTAACCTTTGGAAGAAAGAATGGACAAAGGTAAATTCGGCCTTCAGGAAAATTAAATCGCAGACAGATCCCAGTAAAAACAATAAATCTTTGATCTCATTTTTAGAATGGAACAATGATTTTTTTACAGGACTTAGTGAAAAGGTAAGAAAGCTTTCAAGAGATTCAGGACTAAATAACCGCCAGTTTGGCCAAATAGTCAATGAGCTGATGGATGATGTAAAACAGGTACTTATGCTGCCTTTTTCAAGTCTGACTGACCTGTTTCCAAAACTTGTAAGGGACCTTTCGAGGGACTTAAATAAAGAAGTTGAACTTAATATTTCGGGTATGGAGATACAGGCAGACAGAAGGATTTTAGAGGAAATGCATGACCCATTTATTCACCTTATACGCAACTGTATAGACCACGGCATTGAAATGCCCGCCGAAAGAATAAGAAAGGGAAAAGACCAGAAAGGAAGAATTGATATCTCTGTTTCAAGGCTCGGCGGCAATAAGCTTGAAATAATAATAGAAGATGATGGGCGGGGAATTGATTCAGCAAAAGTAAAAAAGTCAGCCGTAGATCATGAAATAATTACTGAGGATGAAGCCAAGGGGCTTCAGGAACACGAAGCTTTAATGCTTATTTTTAATTCCGGTGTTTCTACAAGCAGGACTATCACAGATATTTCAGGTCATGGACTTGGACTTGCAATTGTTGGTGAGAAAGTAGATAAACTTGGCGGCAGCATAAAAGTTGAAACAAAACCAGATCTAGGTACAAAATTCATCATTCAACTTCCGCACTCACTTGCAACCTTCAGGGGAATACTATTAAGCTGCTCAGGAAGGTTATTTGTCCTTCCGGCCTTAAATGTCGAACAGGTACTCAAAATAAAAACAGGCAATATTAAAACGGTTGAAAATAAAGAAACAATAACAGTTAATAATATTCCTGTATCACTTGTTTATCTTAGTGATGTACTTGAGCTGCACAAAAAAGAGCCGATCTATAGTAATGGCGGCAGTTTTATTAATATTATTATTCTTAAATCTAATGAAAAGCGTATTGCTTTTGTAGTTGACGAAGTACTCTATGAGCAGGAAATACTCATAAAACCATTTAACAAGCAGCTGGCAAGATTAAAAAATATTTCAGCTGTTACAATACTCGGTGATGGCAAGGTTGTCCCTGTATTAAATCCATCGGACCTTATCAGATCGGCAGAAAAATATTCAGCATCAGAGACTTTAGAGCATGAAGAGACTATTCAAAGAGAAGAAGTGCCGGGTTCTAAAAATATACTCGTAGTGGATGACTCAATTACTTCCAGAATGCTCCTTAAAGATATTCTTGAGTCCTCGGGATACAATGTTAAGACTGCAATTGATGGCATTGATGCCATAACAGCTTTAAAGGTTGATAGCTTTGATCTTGTTGTCTCAGACATAGAAATGCCCAGAATGGATGGTTTTGAATTTACACGTAATGTTAGAAACGAGCAGAAGCTCTCCTCTATTCCTGTTGTTCTTGTAACAGCACTTTCGCGAAAGGAGGACAGGGAAAAAGGAATAGATGCCGGAGCAAATGCATATATAGTAAAAAGTAATTTTGATCAGAGTAATCTTCTGGATACAATAAAAAGACTGATCTAGATTTGTGAAAAAAGTTAAGAACAATGAAAAAGTTAAGAACAAAAAGATAATAGTATAAAAAGTGAAACCTTCAGAAACAATAACAAAGAGTCCAAAGAGAATAAAGGTTCTTATAGTCGAGGATTCGACGGTTATGCAAGAACTGCTGGTGCACATACTATCAGGGGAAGAGGACCTTGAAATAATAGGACGTGTAAAAAATGGCTATGAGGCAATAGAGTTCATAAAGAAATCGGTTCCCGATGTTATTACAATGGATGTAAATATGCCTATTATGAATGGCCTTGTTGCTACAAGGCGCATAATGGAAACTACACCTATTCCAATAATAATTGTAAGCGATGCTATAAATCCAAGTGATGTAAACGCAACGTTCAAGGCTTTAGAGGCGGGGGCTGTTTCTATTGCAAATAAGCCAAAGGCTTATGGTTCAAAATTTTATTTCATATACGCAAAGGAACTCTGCCAAAAAGTAAGACTTATGTCTGAGATAAAGCTTGTCCGAAGAGTCCCATATGCAAAAAACTTCCAGAGTGCTGAGGAGATTGTACAAAGTGCGGCTCAGTTCAACAAGGCTAAAGTTGAAGCAGCAGCAAATGCAAGTATAATAGCAATAGGAGCCTCAACAGGGGGGCCGGTTGTAATTGAAAAAATACTTTCTTCACTTCCCAAAGGTTTTCCTCTGCCCATAGTTATTGTGCAGCACATTACATCAGGTTTTACTCTGGGATTTACCGAATGGCTCAACATTACATCCTCACTCCCGGTCTTAATGGCAGAAGATGGGATGAAGATAGGTCAAGGCATTTGTTATATTGCCCCGGACGGGCATCATCTTAAGATAACAAGAAGCGGACATTTTGCCCTTTCTGATGAGCCTCCTGTATTTAATCTGCGTCCATCGGTATCTTACCTTTTCAGATCAGTAGCTGAAGTCTTCGGCCCTTCTTCTATTGGAATACTCCTTACAGGTATGGGAAGAGATGGAGCAGAGGAATTAAAAATAATGAAAGATCATGGCGCAATTACAATAGCACAGGACAAGGACTCATCAGTAGTTTACGGCATGCCTGGTGAGGCAGTTAAAATAAATGCCGCAAGGTTTGTCCTATCCCCTGAGGCAATTATTTCATTTTTAATAGAATCGGCCTACAATTAAAACATATTCCTAAAGCAAAATAAAAGTGAAGAAGAAGATATCTTGATTTTATTATCTTCTATAACCTTATCACTTTCTGTGATCTTATTATTTTCTGTGATCTTATTATTTTCTGTGATCTTATTATTTTCTGTGATCTTATTATTTTCTGTGATCTTATTATTTTCTATGATTTTATCATCTTCTTTAGTTTTTCTATCTCATCGCGCAAAATAGCGGCCCTTTCAAACTCAAGATCCTTTGCTGCAGCAAGCATCTGACTAGTCAGCTGCTCTACAAGATCCTGCTTTTGGTCGTCTGTCATATATTTAACAACAGGCTCAGCAACTTTTGAAAAAGAGGCTTCCTGTTTTTCATTATCTTTCTTTCTTACATCTGCAATAGATGTGGAGTTCATTATCTCCTCTACGCTCTTAAATACAGTCTTTGGTGTAATGTTATGTTCTTTATTATAAGCCATCTGTATCTTTCTTCTGCGATTGGTCTCATTAATTGTCTTTCGCATAGATTGAGTAATATTATCGGCATACATGATTACCTTTCCATTAACATTACGGGCGGTCCTTCCGGCTGTCTGCATTAAAGAACGCTCACTTCTAAGAAAGCCCTCTTTATCGGCGTCAATTATCGCAACAAGTGAAACTTCCGGCAGATCCAATCCCTCTCTTAAGAGGTTAACACCCACAAGGACATCAAAATCCCCAAGTCTTAAATCACGCACAATTTCAACGCGTTCAAGAGCATCAATGTCGCTATGTATATACTTAACCTTAATGCCTATCTTATCCAGGTAATCTGTCAGATCCTCGGCCATTTTCTTTGTAAGTGTAGTGACAAGAACTCTTTCGTTGCTTACAACTCTTTTTCTTATCTCACCAATAAGGTCATCTATCTGACCCTTAACAGGGCGCACTTCAATCTCCGGATCTAAAAGTCCAGTAGGACGAATTATCTGTTCAACAAAAGAGCCGCCTGTTTTTTCAAGCTCGTAGTCAGAGGGAGTAGCACTTACATAGATGACCTGATTAACTACCTTTAAGAACTCTTCAAATTTAAGGGGGCGGTTATCTAAGGCCGAGGGAAGGCGGAAACCATGCTCGACAAGAACTTCCTTTCTTGATTTGTCGCCATTATACATTGCTCTTACCTGTGGAAGCGAAACGTGCGACTCGTCTATAATAAGCAGGTAATCCTTTGGGAAATAATCAAACAAGCAGTAAGGTCTTGATCCTGGGGGGCGGCCATCCATATGTCTTGAATAGTTCTCGACGCCGGAACAATAACCTATCTCCTTCATCATTTCAAGATCATACCTTGTCCTTTGCTCCAGTCTCTGAGCCTCAAGATATTTCTCCTGTTTGTAAAAAAACTGCAGACGCTCGCGAAGCTCCTCTTCAATTGTAACTATAGCTCTAGAGACCTGCTCTTTTGTCGTAACAAAATACTTTGCCGGATAGATAGCTATTGAATCAGCTTCTTTTAGGATTTCACCGGTTACAGAATCAATCACAGAAATCCTTTCAATCTCATCGCCCCAGAATTCAACCCTTATAGCCTCTTCGTACTGATAGGCAGGAATAACCTCGACGACATCACCGCGTGCGCGGAAAGTACCGCGTGAGAATTCCGTATCATTTCTTACGTAATAGATATCAATAAGCTTACGCAGAAGTTTTTTCCTAGGTATTTCTTCTCCTTTTTTCAGCAATATTATCTGGTTAGCATACTCCTGAGGTGCACCAATACCATAGATACAGCTTACACTTGCAACTATGATAACATCATTTCTTCCCTCAATAAGTGATGTAGTTGCCTTAAGCCTCAGCCTGTCTATTTCTTCATTAATAGCAAAGTCTTTTTCTATATAAAGATCTTTTTTAACCACATAAGCTTCAGGCTGATAATAATCATAGTAGCTTATAAAGAATTCGACGGCATTATTTGGGAAAAAGGCCTTAAACTCTGAATAAAGCTGCGCAGCAAGAGTTTTATTATGAGAAATTATTAAAGTAGGTCTGTTTATCTCTTTTATTACATTAGAAATAGTATATGTCTTTCCGCTTCCTGTAACGCCAAGAAGTATCTGATCCTTTTCCCCCCTTTTTATACCCTCAACCAATTGTCGTATAGCCTCAGGCTGGTCACCAGAAGGCTTATAACTTGAAACAAGCTCAAAATTCTTCATTTTTCTATCGATTCTCTCTAACTTCAGTCTAAAATATTTTTGAATATTGTGTAAACTATAAAAAGCCCAAAGAAATTCAAAATCAGAGCTGATTTTATCACATTTTTATATGTTAATTTATTTTTCTTAAATATTACTTTTTTCCAGGGCAAAAGGGGAAAAACGATGCAGTAAAAAGAGCACCTAATGGCGCTATTTTTCCGTAAAAAACGTGCAGTTTCGGCAATAAAAGGAAAAAGTTTTCGAAAAAAAGAAGGACCCGTAATTTTTACAGGGGACCTATTTTAGAGGTCCCTGTTTTTCAGAGTAAACTGAATTGCATATTTAATTAGTTCAGGAAGATTTTTCACATTTAGTTTCTGCATCAGGTGACCCCTGTGAGTATCTATAGTCCTTTTGCTTAAAGTTGTTTTCTCAGCTATTTCCGAACTTGTAAGGCCCTGTCCGATCAGTTTTAATATTTCAATTTCCCTTTCCGAAAGTCCGCTGCTGTTAAAGGATTCATCGGCCTCAGATGAATCATACTTTCTAATGAGCTCTTCAAGCCTTTCTTCTGTCCAATTAGCCCCGAAATACTTATTCCCGTTAAAAACGGCTCTTATGGCATAGACCAGTTCACCCCTTAGTATATTTTTGCTTATTAAGCCCAGGGCGCCAGCCTTAAGGCAGTGATAAATATACTCTTCTCCCTCATGCATAGAAAGAAAAAGAGCTTTAACATTAGGATCAGTTTCCTTTATCTTTTTTACAGCCTCTGTTCCTGAAATAACAGGCATGGAAATGTCGGAAAGAAGTACATCGGGTTTTAATTCAAAATATTTATTGACTAGTTCCTGTCCGTCTTCAACCTGCCCGACTACAAATATCTCACGGGCATCGTCCAAAAGGCTAATAATGCCGCTCCTGAAGAGGGCATGATCGTCAGCTACAATTATTCTAATGCTTTGATTCATTTCCTCAACTCGCTTTCTTAGGGATTTCGACAATAATAAAAGCACCATTATTGTCGGAGAAATCAATTTTCATATTACCATCCATACTCTCAACCTTCTCCTTAATGAGATCAAGTGGTATACTATAAGTATTTAACTCATTTAAGGTCCCAATAGTTTTGGAAGCCTTACTTATTGTACCATTATCAGTAAAGAATAATTTTACATTCTGAGGAGAATCGACAAGTTGTATGTTAAATTCTGAAAGATTTGAATTACAAAGTCTATTGTGAACTGTTTCCTGAGTGATCCTGTAGAGATAAGCTTCAAGCTTATGACCTAAGGGCCGGAGTTGTTCCTGCTGGCTGGGTAAATTAAGAGCCGGCCTGTAGGCATTAATTATATCCACACTTCCTTTAATACCTGTCTCATCTGTTATAAAGTGGCAGAATGAGTTTAATGCCGGTCCCAGGCCCATCTCGTCAAGTATCCTGGGTTTTAGATCATAGGAAAGTTGCTTAACCTGCTTAATGCTAAATTCAAGAAGGTTAAGTATATCCTGGTATTCTGCTGTACTATCGTAATAGTTAAAAAGCTCTCTAAACTTCTGAAGTTTAATTCTAATAGAAACCAGGTTCTGGCCAATAGTATCATGCAGTTCACAGGCTAACTTCTTTTTTTCCTCTTCAAGAAACTCATTTAAATTGCTTGAATAGTTCCTAAGTTTTTCATTTGTACGCTCAAGCTCCCTCTTTATTTCCCATATCTTAGCTGCGTCACTGAAATAAATGAAGGCAAGACCAAGATAAGAGTTCCCCTGTACGAGAACCGAATAATTGCGTCCCTGAAGACTAAGCAGGCAATCGGAAGATTTTTTTCTGTCAACAAGTTCATCGATCCGGCAAGGCAGAGACAAAATGTCTTTAATTTTTTTACCATTGCCTATCTCTGGATGTTTTAGGGCCATAGCTGCGTCATTGCAATAAACGATGCACCCCTTTTTGTCCACGCATATTACTGGAAAGGGATATGAACTAGCTAATTGGCTAAATATAAGGGAATGTTTTCCCTCGTATCTTTTTTTATCAGCAGCCGTTTTGCGGAAATATGTAAACTGGTACCCTTGAATCAAAGTTAAATCAGCATTTATTTTAGAAAAAGTAGGGTATAATTCTATTTAACAAAAATTTTTCATACTCTTTCGTAAATATAACCCATCTAAATTTAAAATGAATCGGTAATTATACGTATTGCAGTGATAAATATACTTATTTTCATATTTACTTTCTCCAAAGCTACATAAAAGTTTTCGATGGAGGCCAAAAAAGCCCCAAAACGCTCCAAATTCCAAGTTTTTCTCCAAAGCCCCTACAGAAATGGAAATACTTCAGTCCGTTTTTTTTGTCATATTTTTCTGCCAAAGACAAAAAAACTACAAAAAAATAGATAAAAAGCCCCCAAAACTGCAAAATTCCTGCACACTTTATACGTATGTCTTGCATTAAAATCAGTATTTGTACTGATTTTTTTTAAAAAGCCATAACATATATTGGCACCCATGAAGTTTACGTTTCGGATATACAAGAAAGGCGAAACGGGGTAGGATTTATAAAATAAAAATGGAATTTGCTTAAAATTATGCGAACTGATCTGAATTACAATGTAATGAATTCTTTAAAAATGCTTGAGACAAACCGTCTTACACAACTCGAACTACATAGTTTTACCGAATTTTGCTGTAACGTCTCATATTCATGTGTTAGCAAAAGGAAGAAGAAATTAAGCCGTTTAACGAGCAAATATGGGACAACACTTGAGGACATTGCCACAAATGCCCTAATTCCTCTTTTTTCCAAGAATGAAAGTGATGAGTTCTATATACTGAAAAACGCATATAAGAAGTGGTATCCTGAAATTAAAACACAGCATGATGCCATTGATTTTTTAAGCAAAATAATTGACCACAGAGTTGAACAGCAGATAACTGCATTCTTAAAGGAAAATGATCCTTGCTTTGCAAAAATACATTCTTATATACTTCACCTTTGCAAAAAGGAATCACTTGTAAGAAAGATTTATAAAGGTACGATCTACATTGTAAAAAGCAGCAATAAAAAGCTTGAAGGAAATTTTATAGATTACTACAATTTCCAGATGTTACCCTTAAGGCTTTTTAATGAAAATGAGAATATGCTTTGTAACATACTGAGCTACTTAAAGCGCGAGACCTGTTTCTCGCAGGCTATTCCTCTTAATCACCTGATAAACAAGCTTAAGGGTTTGTGGGAAAATGAACATGAGACATTCTGCGAATCTGCTCATATACATTCGCATCTGATGATCAATGATCTTGTAAATCAGGGATTGAAGAATGCTCTAAAGAAACTAGAAACCACATACGTAAACAAAGGCAAGCTTACAAAGTCCGAAGCTGAAATTTTCCGTTTAACTCTCAGGGATCTGGCAGAAGATATTAAAGATGGCGGAATACACCCTGGACTTTATGAATACTTATGTGCTCATATGGATAATCTGAACAAGGATGAATACAAAGAGAAATACCACAATTTTCTGGAATATTTGTATAAGGTTATAAAGACATCAATAGCTGCACAGCTGCAGAACTAATACGGAAGAATCAGTCTTAATACTCAAGAAGTTAATATTATGGTCTTCTTTTCGGAGAACTAAATAAAGAAATAAAATTTAGTGAAAACAAACGGGATTTTTATGAACCATAAAGTTCTACTAACAATTGATATAAGCGACGAAGCTACTCAAAGGCAAAGGAAACAATTCTATGAGGAGCTAATAAGAAAGAACTATAAGGAAGTAAACAATCCTCAGAGTAAGTGGCAGACCTGCTTTGATTATTCACTCACAGAAAAAACTGTCATAGATACTCTAAAAAAAGAAGTAGAAACTGTAACTATGCAGATCGGAATAAAGCGATATAGTGTAGTAGCTCATTTTGAGGAGTCGAATCTAGTTATTTTCTTTTCAGGGCAAAATAGGGTATAAATATAGGCCATAGCCACATATTTTCCACATTTACAGAGAGACTATAGCTTTATCCTTCCTTATTTTTGTCCTCTCTCTGTCCTGTTATTCATATGGATCTTCTTACCAAAACTATTATTTTAATAGTGTGAAACCTATTTGTTATTCAATAAACATTTATTGAGGGGAAAATGCCAAGACTAACCAAGCTTTGTATGTTTTTGCTTATCCTATGCACCAATTTTCTATATGGATATGATTATTTAACAGTTCAGGATCCCAAAAATACATGGAGATATGGACAAGGATCTATCGATGAAGCAACAATTTCTATACGCCCAATGGGACTGTATATGGAATATGGGATCTATCTTACATTCTCTGCTAAAAGTTATTATAGCTTTTCTGCATCAGATACAGTTGAAGTTCAGTTTTTTTTCGACCTTCCCAAAGAAGCCATTATGCATGACATGTGGCTTTGGGTTGGCAATGACATTATGAAGGCTAATATACTAGATCAATGGACAGCATCCTCTATCTATGAAAATATCGTAAAACGCAGGCGTGATCCCGCAATACTTTTTAAGAGAGGACAATCCAGCTATGAGCTCCGGGTTTATCCTATGGCAGGCAACCAGACAAGAAAAGTTAAATTAACTTACATGGTACCCTGCCAGTGGCTCCCAAATATGGTAACATCTCCTTTGCCGATGAATCTGCTAAGAACCTCTTATACCAGAACAAAACTCAATATTCTTTACTGGCCTGACAGTAAATGGACAAACCCCAGACTGTTGGAATTTCCTTCTGCACAGTTTACCAGTTATAATGATCCTCAGTATTCAAACTACATGAAGGTAACTGTCCCGGATGAAGCTATTAACTCATCTTTGAATTTTGCAGTTGATTCTCCTATGAAAAACGGCATATTTTTAAGCCGGTATGAAAACAACACTGAAGGATTATACCAGCTTGCTTTCGTTCCTTCCCAGGTACTTGGAATGCAGGCTGCAAGAAAAACGGCTATTGTTCTGGACTATGATGCTTCAAAGAGTACACTGGATATTAACAAGGTAATTGATAATCTGAAAACCACATTGCGTTCAAATTTTTCGGCAAAGGATTCATTTAACCTTATTTATTCACAGCAGCTTTCAATTAAAAGGGCAAGCAATAAATGGATATCTGCCGATTCGTTGCAGATTGAAAAATACTTTGCTGACCTAATTAAAAATTCTGTTTCAACATACAGCAATCTGCCGCTTCTTCTTCACGATGCTGTAAGCTTCATAAAGGAAAACGGGAACGATGCATCAATTGTTCTAGTCAGTGATGCCGATCAATCAGGCGACTATAGAGTTGCCAATACTCTTATTGAAGATCTGATGAAAAATATGTCACCAGTTCTTCCTGTAAATATTATTGACTATGAAAATACCAATTATTCATATTATTACACTGGCGGAAGAAGTTATTATGGAAATGAATACTTCTATGAAAATATAACACGCCTTACAAATGGAATTTATAATAACTTACGACAGAGCCAAAACCAATTGCCGGATATACTTACAACAACGCTTCAGTCACTGAGCGGATTTATAGGCTCATTTGACCTTTCTACAACTCTGCAAAGCGGATACTGTTTCGGACGTTTTAATATAACTTCAATTGATCCTTCTGTTTATCTTAACAGGCCTATACTACAGATAGGCAAGTATAAGGGCTCATTTCCATTTAACGTACAGGTTTCCGGAGTTTATAAATCACAGGTATTTTCAAATAAACTTAGTTTGCAGGAAGCAACAGCAAATACTCCCTCGGACAGTCTTCTTGAAGAAGTCTGGGCAGGAAACTATATAAAGTCCCTAGAAGCAATGACGCAAAACAATAATATTATTAACCAGGTAATTGACTTCAGTAAAAAGAACCGTGTCATTTCGCTTTATACTGCATTCCTTGCCTTAGAACCAAGCGATACTGTAAAGGCATGCACCGACTGTCTTGATGAGACAAAGTTTACAGATGTAAAATCTATTGAGGCAGCCTCTTCTGATACACTGCAGATGAAGGCATATCCAAATCCATTTAATTCGCAGACAGTTATTAAGATAAGATTGCCGCAGGTCTTTGATGAAAAGAACGCATCAATGAAGATATATAATGTTTTGGGCAGGGAAGTCAAAACATTTGAATTAAAAGATCTTGGTAATAATAGATCGATGCAGCTTAATTGGAACGGACGAGATAATTCAGGTCAAAATGTTTCAAGCGGAATTTATTTCTTTGTACTTACAACGCAAACTGAAAGACATTCCTTAAAACTTCTTCTGCTGAAATAAAAAGCTATAAGGCTTTTTTAACTAAAGCGGGACACACAATTTTTTGTCCCGCTTTATTTTTTAATTCATTTTATTTTTAATCTCGTTGGGTTTACAATTTCATTTCACAAGCAGCAAGTACTGCCATGGCTTTAGCGTCATCTCTTCTTTATTCTTTAAAGAGTATTTTTTCCCTGTAAAAAGATCCTTGTAGCTGCCTTTTATTTTATCTGCACTTAATGTTACTGTCTGATCTTTATCACTAAGGTTAGTAATAACAAGTATCTTATCTTTTCCTTTTTCCCTTGTAAACGAATATACAGCCTTCTCGTTTGAAGATGGGATACTTATCATTTCTCCCCCTTTATCACCACTTAAAAGAGCCTTATTGTTAAGTCTAAGTTTAACAAGTTTAGTATAGAATTCCTTGTATTTTGAATCTTTCCATTCTATTGGATCGCGTTCAAAAAAGTTTAACCTTTTGTTTAGGCCCGTTTCCTGTCCGCTATAAAGCAGAGGGAAGCCTTTAACAGTAAAGGCAAGCACTGAGAAAGCCTCGACACCATTTTTTAGACGTTCGAACTCAGTACCATTCCATGAGTTCTCATCGTGGTTAGTTGTAAAGCACATCCTGTAGGCATCCTTTGGATAGAGCTTTTCATCTTCATTGAAATAATTATTAATAGCATCAGCACTGCTATCACCACTTGCAATACTATTAAAAATATGATATAGTCTCCAGCTATAAGTCATATCAAAAGCTTTAGCATGCAGCTCAGGAACTTCTGCCTCAGCAAGCATAAAGACCGGTTTAATTTTGTCTAATTCAGCTCTGGCATAATCCCAGAAGGGAGTAGGTACCATAGAAGCCACATCGCATCTGAATCCATCTATATCTGCCTGTTTTATCCAGAAGGCAAGTGCATCTTTCATATATTTCCAGAGATCCTTGTTATTATAATCAAGCTTTATTACATCACTCCAATCCTTAACAGGGGCTACAAAGTTGCCGGCACTATCTTTTGCATAAAATTCAGGATGTGTTTTTGTAAGTTCATTATCCCATGAAGTATGGTTGGCAACCCAGTCAATGATTATTTTCATTCCAAGCTGATGTGTCTTTTTTACAAGCGACTTAAAGTCATCCATATTGCCAAACTCTTGATTGACAGCCAAATAATCTTTTACGGCATAATAACTTCCAAGTGTGCCTTTTCTGTTTTTTTCACCAATAGGATTAATAGGCATAAGCCAAAGTATTCCCACACCCATTTCTTTTAGCCTTGGCAGCTGGGCTTCAAAGTCCTTAAAAGTTCCACCTTTGCTGTACTGCCTAATGTTTACTTCATAAATTGTTTGGTTACGGCTCCACTCTGGATGTTTTACAGATTCTTTAACAGCCTGCTGCTGCGGCTGCTGAGTTTGCGCTGAAACAAAATCCGATGTCAGAATTATAAATGCGATCAAAAAAATAATTGATACTTTCAGAACCTGAAATCTGTTCTTCTTCTGAAATCCATATTTCTTCGGGCTATTTACCCCAAGTCCCATAGATACTCCTGTAAGATAATTTGCTGAAGTAATGATTGATTTAATAAAGAAGTATAAAGTTATACAAAAAATAATTAAAGCGCAGGCATGCAGTAGTAGTTTTATTGCTTAGCAGTTTTATTACTTAGCAGTTTTATTACTTAGAAACAGCGTAACATTATCTCAACACATGCTTTAATAAAAAAAGGTTAGTCAAAAACATGGCTCTTAAAACAAGCATCATATCTAAAAGCTAAGAAACTCATATAGCAGGCAGGGCAAAATATATGATCGCTCCTTTATCTACTTCACCTTCTGCCCAGATGTGGCCTTCATGTCTTTTAATTATTCTCTGCACCATGGCCAG
>JAUZPB010000095.1 GCA_030706145.1 Bacteroidota bacterium | reverse complement strand
TGGGCCGTAGGCTTTACACCTCTTGTACATTCAGGATGGAAGAACAACGATAGCCCTTATGATGAAAAAGGTCCTGACATGCAGTTTGCTTTCCCGACCACAAAGGCCGATACTGCTTTCGACTGGACTCAATATTTTGCTGATTTTACAGTACCTTCTCCTGATGCAGGTAAGCCAGACTATAAAGCATTATCTGTTAGGCTCCACATCTATGGAAGGTTTCAGGGCGTTGTATACTTCGATGACTTAAATGTTCAGAAAGCTTTGCCTACCGGTGTTAAGAGGATTTCTGAAGTTGTAAATAAATTTACTCTTGAACAGAACTATCCTAACCCGTTTAATCCAACTACAACTATCAGGTATTCAATTCCTGAACATGCTTTTGTAACTCTCAGGATTTATGATATGCTTGGCCGCGAGGTCAAAACTTTAATTAATGCTGAACAAAACAAAGGTGTCTATAACGTTATTTGGAACGGCGAGAACAACTATGGCTCTAAGGTCTCTAGCGGAACTTATATCTATAGAATTGAAGCCGGTAATTACAACCAGATAAAGAAAATGATACTATTGAAGTGATGTCCTTTTTCTTGTGGCGCTCTTTTTCTTAAAAAAAGGGCGCTACGGCTTTTTATAGATTATGAAACGTCTTAGTAATTGTTTGTCTTATTTTAAGTTAAGAATCAATTAATAGGTGAATTTAATGTTCACTCTCAAAGTAATCATACGCTATATATATACATTATCTATCTGTATACTATTCTTTTACCAAGGTTTATTTGCCGGAACAACTGGAAAAGTTGCAGGTAAAGTCATCGATACTAAAACAAAAGAAGCACTCATTGGAGCTAATGTTGTCCTTGTAGGCACTAATATGGGTGCTGCTACTGATGGCGATGGAAATTATAACATACTTAACATTCCTCCTGGTACATACACTCTTAGAGCTACGGCTATCGGCTACGCGGCCGTTACAATTAAGGATGTAAAGGTCTCAGTCGACCAGACGACAAAGATGAATATACAAATGGGTGAGGAAGCAATAACACTTGAAAACGTTGTCGTTACAGCGGAAAGACCTATTGTTCAAAAAGATATTACCTCGACTGAGGCAAGGGTCAGTGGCGACCAGATCTCTATGCTTCCAGTCGAAGACCTTCAGTCAGTTATTAATCTTCAGGCAGGCGTCGTAGATGGTCATGTCAGAGGAGGTAGAAGTAACGAGGTAAAATATCTTCTTGATGGCGTCTCGGTCAATGACGTCTTCTCAGGCGATTATTCAATGCTTGCTGAGGTTAACAGCGTTCAGGAAGTACAGGTCATTACAGGTACTTTTAATGCTGAATATGGCGAGGCTCTCTCTGGTGTTGTAAATCAGATTACTAAAATTGCAGGTGATTCTATTGCAGCAGATTTCTCAGCCTATACTGGAAATTATTTTACAGGAAGACGAAACCTCTACCCTAATCTTAATAAGGTTAGAACAAATAACTTGTATAATTTCCAGGGTAATCTGAGTGGACCTGCCCCTTTTACAGGCGGCTTTCTTAAGTATTTTATCTCTGGTAAATACTTTAATGACGATGGATATCTCTATGGACAAAGAATATTCAATCCGCAGGACTCTTCCAACTTCTCGGCAAACGACCCTAAAGACTGGTATATAGGTGCAACGGGTGATAAAAAATATGTCCCTATGAATTATAACAGAAGGTACTCTCTTCAGGGAAAACTTTCCTTGAAGCTTGGCAATGGCAAAGGACTTATTTTTTCAGGTATATATCAGGATAGAAAATATAAAGAATATAATCATGAATATAGATTAAATCCCGATGGCGATTACCAGAGATTCCAAAACAGTACGCTTGCTAGCATGAATTATAACCATATATTCGGCTCTAATACGTTTATTGATCTTTTGGGATCAATGTTTCTTACAAAGACAAAACAATATGTCTATGAAAACCCTCTTGACCCTAGATATGTAAACCCTGAAAGAAAAAGAGATGTAGGCGCTAATTCTTTTTTATCGGGAGGAACTGAGAACTGGCACGTCTCTCATACAACAACTACTTATACAGCTAAAGCTGATCTTACTTCCCAAATTACAAACGTTCATCAGCTTAAAACAGGCGTAGAAGTTAATATGCATAAACTTGAGTATCTGGATTACCAGATACACGTTGATGCCTCTACAAATTACAAGCCTCAGATGCCTGCCTATGGAAGTTTTGATTATAATACTTATACTAATCATCCTTTTCAAGTAGCCGGATATCTGCAGGATAAAATAGAGCTCGATTACCTTATCGTAAATATTGGCATTAGATTCGACTATTTTCAGCCCGATGCCTCTGCCCTTATTAATCCGGATAATATCGCGGCCCTTGATACACTGACTCCTCCTTTCCCTTCTGTTTTTTTTAGAAGGGTTAAAGCTAAATACCAGTTTAGTCCTCGCTTTGGTGTTTCTTACCCTATTTCAGATAAAGGAGCTGTCCATATTTCCTATGGCCACTTTTTCCAGGTGCCTCCTTTCGAATTTTTATATAAGAATCCAAACTACAGAATTCCACAGGCCGGACAACTGCCCGATTTTATTGGAAATACTATCGGTAATGCCGACTTAGAGCCACAAAGGACTACTATTTATGAAATTGGTATTCAGCAGGCTCTTACAGATGAAATTGGAATTACTCTTACTGCTTACTATAAAGATATAAGAAATTTACTCGGCACTGAGATCCATATCAAAAATAATGTTACGAAATTTGCAAAGTTCATTAACAGGGATTATGGTGCTGTAAGCGGATTTATTGTTGCCTTTGATAAAAGATTTAGTAATTATTTTAGTACAAGCGTTGATTATACTTATCAGATCGCAAAGGGCAATGCATCTGACCCAAATGAGGCTTTTAATAAATCCCAGGCCTCACCACCTATTGATATTAATAAACAATTAGTATATCTCGATTGGGATAGAAGACATTCATTAAATTTTACTGTAACAGCTGGATTTCCGGGCGATTTTATAGGAAGCCTGATAGGCCAGCTTGGAACAGGACTGCCTTATACTCCGGCTCTTCAGAACCAGAGAACTGGCCTCGAAAATAGTGATACTAGGCCGACTGATTTTAACGTCGACCTTTATCTGACTAAGTATTTCAATCTGCTTAACAGGAATCTTGCAGTTTTTCTGAAAGTCTATAATCTTTTTGATACTGCTAATGAAATTAATGTCTATACTGATACTGGCCGTGCTGGCTATACACTGGATCTGACTCGTTCCCAGGCTGCTCCAAGAGGTGTTAATACACTTCAGGAATATTTGACTAGACCAGATT
Source organism: Bacteroidota bacterium (assembly GCA_030706145.1). Lineage (GTDB taxonomy): Bacteria > Bacteroidota > Ignavibacteria > Ignavibacteriales > SURF-24 > JAUZPB01. The sequence continues at coordinate 13,859 of JAUZPB010000095.1, read as the reverse complement.
TTTATTCGGCACCAAGACAGATTGTTCTCGGAGCTTCAATCGATTTATAAGCTTTGTAAGTTTACAGTGGAGGTTTTTGTGTCCAGAATTAAGAATTATTTTAATCTTATTCCGGCTTTTTATATTTCCTTTTTAGCTGTGTCTTTCTTTTTCTCTACTGCCTCTTTTGCACAAAGAATAGTTGATAAGACAAAAGGAAACCATAACTATACTAAAAAAGGAATAATGGATGGTAATTTGGTCCAAACCGTTTATTATAACTTCGGCGAGGTTGCCGATTGGAAGAATGAAGCCCAGCTAAGCGGTGTCTGGCCAAAAGGCTCTCAGCATACCTATATTGATGGCGTTGCTGTCATAGTCCAGGCTGAGGCAAAAGACCCTCTGGGCAGAATCATTCATCCGCTCGAGACAAATTACTATGAATATACAAGGGCTGATCCCACCGGAAATGTTACCTATGGTTGGCAGCCCCTTCCTGGTTATGCTAGCCCATATCAAACTGCTCCTGCTCAAAGTAATGACCCTGGTACCTGGCCAAACCACTGGCCTGACAGACCAAATGAATGGGACGGAAAATGGAATGGCTTCTTCGGTATGGGAATTCAAAATGCTGACCTGGAATCTTATTTCGTCTTCGATGACTCTGAAGATAAAGACTATATAAATAAAAATAATTTTCACCCCGATGCCGACGACCCTTCGCGCGGTGGACTTGGACTGCAAGTCCATGCAAGAGGATTTCAGTGGTCACAGGTTCTGGCCGAAGATGTTATATTCTGGTACTACGAAATTACTAATATGGGTACTACAGACTACCAGAAGGCTCTCTTTGCTCAGTATATTGACTGGGGTATTGGCGGGCATGATAACTCATCAAATAATGCAGGCGACTATGATGAGCTGCTTAATATTTCTTATGCCTGGTCAGTTGTTCCAACAGGTAATCCTGGCAACTGGAGCCCCGTTGGTTTTTCAGGCTATGCTTTTCTGGAAAGCCCTGGTAAGGCTGATGACAATATTGATAATGATCAGGATGGACTTACTGATGAAAGAAGAGATAATCTTGCTCAGAAGTTTATTAATTCTCCAAATGAAGACCCTTTCTTAAGAGACCCGGCTCTGGATACAGTGCAGTTTAAAAAATTCTACCTCTATTCCTGGAAACCTCACTGGGATGCTGATGAAAACTGTAACTGGAGAAGTTATACAGACCTAAACGGTAATGGCAAGTGGGACCCTGGTGAACCTCTTAATGATGATGTTGGTACCGATGGTATAGGGCCATATGATGAGGGATATACTGTTCCTGATGCTGACGGTAGTGAAGGTAATGGAAAACCTGATCAGGGTGAACCTAACTTTGGACTGCTTGACAAAGATGAATCTGACCAGCTTGGCCTTACTGGATTTTTAATTGCAGCAGTTCACACTTATGACCTTAATAATGATGAACGTAACTGGTTGGCCCTTTCTGCCCTGCCTTCTCCTCACGGGCAATCTCTTATAGGTGTTAACCTGGCAAATTATTTCTCCTCTTATTTTATTCACCTTTTGGGTAGAAATACTTACGGCAGTAGTGTTACTCACCAGATTGAACAGACTGGCGAAACCGAAAGATTCTCTATGGGACTTATTTTCGCTCTCGACAGAGATGAACTTTTTAGACGAAAAAGAACCGTTCAGCAGATATATAATGCTAACTATAGGTTTGCAAAACCACCCGATAAACCTCTTGTAAAAGCTATTGCCGGCGATGGAAGAGTTACTCTCTACTGGGATGATAGGGCAGAAAAGACTTTCGATGCTTTCTACCAGAGATATAACTTTGAGGGCTACAGGATCTATAGAAGCACTGAACCAAATTTCTTGGAGGATAAAACTATTACTGATGCAAATGGTACTGCAACTTTTAGAAAACCAATTGCCCAGTTTGACCTGGTCGATGGTGTTAAAGGACTCCATCCTATCTCTGTTAACGGCGCACAGTTTTATCTTGGTAATGATACTGGACTAAAACATTCTTTTATTGATACAACAGTTCAGAACGGGCAAACCTATTATTATGCCGTCGTAGCTTATGATAAAGGATTTACTTCAACTTCGATTACTGGTGAGGCCCAGGGTATTCCGCCAAGCGAAACTACAAGCTTAATTAAACAGGATATAAATGGACAGGTTAAAACAGATGTTAATACTGCAGCTGTTACTCCTAGAGCCCCTTCGGCCGGCTATATCCAACCACAGCTTAAAGATTATTTAGCCAGCGGCCCTGGAACTGGCTCTGTTAAGGTTGATATTATTGACCCTGGTCTAATTGAAAATAATAATAACTACAGACTTGAGTTTGTGGACTTTACTAAATATCATAATAACCCTCATCCTTCCTACCGTTTTGTTAACCTTACAACCAAGGATACTCTTGTACACCTGACTACTCTTCAGGGTGGAACAGACCAAAGCCCGGTTCTGCAGGGACTATCAATTGGTATTACTAATGATACTGCTGTAACAATTGACAGAGGATTGATTGGAAATCAACCTAAAACTGGCTGGCTTGTAGGTAGCAGTAACTATGTCGTTACTACTGGCTTCGATACTAAATATATAGCTTCCTTTGGCGGTAAAAGACTTAATTATCCTGCTGACTTTGAAATTAGGTTTACTGAAAAAGGCAAAGGCGATACTTCTTTTGCTGCAATTTCTTTTACTGAACCTGCTCCTTCAAATATTGTCATTAAAAATCTTACTGAGGGAATTGATCATGTTCAGTTTATTTTTGCCGACGGCGGTGACTTTACAGGCGAGAAAGCAAATGGCATTTTTGACGCTGGCGATGCCATTTTTATTGTAGTTGGTGATTCGGCAGGTAAAAGAGCTACTAACTTTTCAAATTATAGAGCCTGCTGGTCTTTGTCTTTTGCTATAGATACAACAATCCATGACCCCTCTCTTATTAAAGCTCCGCAGCCCGGTGACGTCTATAGAATTGTAACTAGAAAACCTTTCAGGACAGGAGAGAATATTCAGTTTACTGCTGTCAAACCTTATGTGGACCTTGGCAAGGCTAAGACTGATCTGGATAGAGTTGCTGTTGTGCCTAACCCTTATGTGGGAGCTTCAAGCTGGGAACCACAATCTTCTAGCGTAGGAAGAGGTGAGAGAAGAATTTATTTCATCCATCTGCCCGCTACTTGTACTATAAGAATATATACTATTGCTGGTAAACTCGTTCAGCAACTTGAACATAATAGTACAAGCGATGATGGACAGGAAGCATGGAACCTTGTTTCAAGAGATGGAATGGATATAGCCTACGGTATTTATGTCTATCATATTGATGCTCCTAATATTGGAAAGAAAATTGACCGTTTCGCTATTATTAAATAAATGATGCTCTAAATAAACATGGCTCTCTTGTGCTAATTGTATTATAAACAATTATTAACCTGTCACGCTAGTTTGTAAGAGAAAATAGCTTAGAGGTTTAATTATGAGAAAATATATTTTACTTTGTTTCCTGATCTTTATTTATACTGGGCTTATTTATGCCCAGAATGTTAATGAAAATGTGTCTAAGACCGGGACAACAGCTGCTACTTTTCTTGAGATCCCGGTTGGTGCTTCGGCTGTTGGAATGGGAGCTGCATTTGTAAGTGTGGCTAATGATGCCTCCGCACTCTACTGGAATGTCGCCGGTACGGCTACTACCGCTCAGAGCCAACTCTATGCACAGCATTCTACCTGGATAGCTTCAACCCGCTTTGACTTTGCTGGCCTAATTATTCCACTTAGCGGAATTGGTGTCTTGGGAATTAGCTTTACTTCTTTATCAATGCCAGATATGCTGGTCCGCTCAGAAGAACTACCCGAAGGAACAGGCGAATATTTCTCTGCAGGGGATATGGCAGTTGGCATCTCTTATGCAAGAAGCCTTACTGATAGATTTGCTATTGGTTTTACTGCCAAGTATATTCAGCAAACTATCTGGCACGAAAAGGCTACGGGGTTTGCTGTCGATGCAAGTACGTTTTTTAGAACAGACCTTTTTAATGGTATGGTAATTGGAGCTGCTATTTCAAATTTCGGAACTTCTATGCAGATGTCTGGCCGCGATACGCGCACTTTTGGAAGAATTGACCCGACTAAACAGGGCTCTAATGAAAGAATTCCTTTTAATATAGAAATGGATAGCTGGGATTTACCTCTTTATATTCAGATTGGCATCTCGACTAATGTTGTCAAGTCCGAAGATTTCAAATGGCTCGTTGCCATAGATGCCCTACACCCAAATGATAACGATGAAAGCGTTAACGTGGGAACTGAGCTTTCTTATAACAATTTTATTTTTCTTAGAGCCGGATTTACTTCCCTTTTCCTTAGCAAGGATCAGAGAGAAGGCGGACTTTCTCTGGGTGTTGGTGTTGCATCTGGCAACCTTCTTGGACAGACAGGTATTCAGTTTGACTATGCTTACAGAAACTTTGGAAGACTGGAAAATATTCATGTCTTCTCTGTGGGATTAAAACTGTAGAAAATAAAGGGAATGTAAAATATAATTAAGTAATTTCTGCATTTTCTAATACGAAACTTTTTTAGTAATTAAATCTTTTTCATATGTCTTTAAGAAATATCATAAGAATAAATAAAATAAACCTTCTTTTATCTGTTCTGCTTTTCCCAGTTGCAGCTCTTTTTGCTGCAGGTAAGGATAGCAGCGAGGTTAAAAACTTTCTGAATATCGATGATACTAAGTATAGCACCATTATTATTGCTAACGTTGGTGATATGAAGATTACAGCTCAGGAGTTCCTAACTAGCTATGAATTTGGTCCTGCTTTTGTTAAAAGAGAAAATAATTCTCTTAGAAAATATCTGGACTTTATGATCTATGAAAAACTTCTTGCAAAGGAAGGCTATTCTTTGGGCCTCGATAAATCAGAGGACCTTAAACTTATTCTTTCCGATATTGAAGGCGACCTTGCAACTGAGCAGTTATATAGAAAAACAATTTGGGATAAAATTAAACTTAGTAATACTGAAATAGAAAAAGGCGTAAAGAAGGAACAGGTCTCAGTTAGTCTGAAATGGATCTTTAGACCAACTCTTGTGGAAATTGAAAAAGATTATATGGCTATTAAAAATGGCGTGCCCTTTGACTCTATTTTTAACAGTCAGCTTTCTTCTTCTGATAGCATACGCTATGAAGATAGATCTATGGAAATTACAAGGTTCGATCTGGAAAGAAAAAACCCTCTTCTTTCTGGAATTGTTGATACCCTTAAAGCTGGACAGATTTCTCTTCCAATTAAGACACAAGATGGATGCTACATAGTCAAACTTGATAATGAAAGCAGGAACATGATTATTACTGAATCTGATCTTGAGAAAACAAAACATGATGTCGAAAAAGTACTCTTTAAGGAACGCGCCGACTCTCTTTCTAACCAGTATGTAAATAGCCTGTTGCTCTCTACTGCCCCAGTTATTATTCGACTTACATTTAATATCTTAAAGGCAAACATAGCAAAAAAAATTCTGCCTGAAGACCAGTTCGTAAAGTGGGATATGCTTAAAAATATTCGTCCGGATTATCCAGACTTTGATCCGGAAAATATTACCCCTTACTTAAAAAATAAATTGGTCGAATTAAAAAGTGGCTACATAACTCTGGAAGATTTTCTTAAGTGGTATAAAACACGTGAGCCATATATAAGGTTTAATACTAAATCACACCAGGCCCTCTATGAGTCTCTTCAGCAGACTGTCTGGCGCATGCTTAGAGATAAACTCCTTACGGAAACTGCATATAAAATGAAATTTGAAAAACTTGATGAAGTTCGCTTGCAAAAAAAATGGTGGCAGGATAAACTAGTCTATTCACAGATGAAACTTAATATTGCTTCTTCAATTAAAATCGATGAGAATAGCCTTAAAGATTATTACGAAAAAAATAAGATCAGATATAAAAACGATAAAGGAGAATTTAGATCTTTTGAGGATGCAAGGACAGATGTTAAAAACGACCTCTATAGTTATGAATATACAAAGAAGGTTGTAAATAAGGTCTTGGGACTGAAAGAGCGTGTGAAGATCAATATAAATGAAAAGGCTCTTAACAGCCTTCCTGTTGATATTAAAGAAGATCCTACGGCAATTGAAGTTTACACAGTTAAGCAGGGCGGTACGTTTATGCGCCAGGCTTTCCCAACTATAGATTTTGAATGGCAGTACTGGAATTAATTATTACTGAAATAATTATTACTGGAATTAACTTTTACTGGAATTAACTTTTACTGGAATTAATTGTTTGTAAGAAGCTTATCTCAAACTATGAGGAATATAATTATAAAAAAAATAAGTATTATCTCAATTTGTGCTGTTGCCTTATTGGCATTTGTTCAGCTTTCATGTGGCAGTAAAGATGTTAAGAATAACAGAAAGCTGCTTTATTGGAGCTCTAATAACACAGACGAGATAACCTGGGCTAGAGAAATAGTCTCAGAGTGGAATAAAGAACATCCATATGATCCTCTGCAGTTTCAGCCGGTTCCAGAAGGGCAGTCAAGCGAAGAGGTCATTTTAGCTGCTGTCGTTGGCGGCACAACGCCCGATATTTATTCTAATATGTGGCAGGGCGACGTTGAGCTCTATGCAAGAGCTGGCAGACTAGTGCCTTTAGATACTCTGCCTGGCTTTTTGGACTTCCTTTATAAAAGATGCGATAGCTCTGTGGTAAAAGAGATTACTTCTACAGATGGCCACATTTATCAGATCCCCTGGAAAATTAATCCAATTATGCTCATTTATAATCAGAACATGTTCTCTCAGGCAGGCTTTAGTAATCCTCCTAGAACATACTCTGAATTCCTTGAGGCTGCAAAGAAGATCCAGAGAATTGACCTCTCTAACGGATATGTCGACAGATGGATAGGCTATACGGAAGTTGTGGTACTTTGGTGGCAAAGGCTTTTTGACTTCTACCCGCTCTATCTTGCAGCTTCTGGCGGAGCTCCTCTGATTAAAGATAATAAGGTTGCCTTTGATAATAAGTATGCTGTTGAAACCTTCAGCTTTCTGAAATCTCTTTTTGATAGAAAATATTTCCCGCGCGAAAGACTATCAGCAAGGCAGGACCCATTCTTAGGCGGAGATATTGCTACACGTTTTACAGGACCGTGGGAAATCATTCATGCCGAACGCTTTAAGCCTGAAGGCTTTAACTATAGCTTTTCTCCTCTTCCTGTCCCTGATGATTTTAAGGGCAATGCTTATACTTATGGCGACACAAAAAACATAGTTGTATTTAATACATGCAAAAATCCTGGGCTTGCCTGGGAATTCTTAAAACAAATGATAAGCCATAATGGCGATCTTAAATTACTGAAAATTACTGGACAAATACCTAGGCGAAAAGATCTGACTGATGATTCGGAATTCCTTCGGTATTTTTCAGAACGACCGCAGATGATGAAATTTGCCAATCAAGCGAAATTTGTCAAAGGTCCCGATACCTGCCCAGTACTTAAAGAGGTCTTTGACGCTATATCTCAGCAGTTTGAGGCTTGTGTTATCTATGGCAAAAAATCTCCTGCTGAGGCAGTACATGATGCTGCTAAGCAGGCTTCAATTTTATTATTGCAATAATTTATTATTCTTGGGATTTGTTTTAATATGAAAGAAAAGAGTTTTATACCTTATTTATTCGTGGCTCCTTATGTGATTCATTTCCTGGTATTTGTATCCTTCCCGGTCGTCTTTTCTTTCTTCCTTATGTTTAATCAGTGGAATATTATCTCTCCAATGAAATTTGTAGGCATACAGAACTTCTATAGGCTTATTCATGATGACCAGTTCTTTAAGGCGATATTTAATACTATTGTCTTCCTTGTTATCCATATCCCGCTTCAGATCATAGTGGCCCTGTTCTTTGCTGTTATGCTGAATCAAAAAGTTAGGTTTCTCGGATTTTTTAGAGCAGCTTATTTCCTACCTGTTGTTGTCTCGGGTGTTGTAGTTACTATACTCTGGCAGCAGCTATATGGCTTTGAAAGCGGACTATTAAACAGGGGACTGTCGTTTCTGGGGCTGGGTAAGATTGGCTGGTTGGTAAATCCTGATGTCGCAATGCCCTCAATTGCAATTATGGCTACTTGGAAAAATGTGGGTCTATATATCGTCCTTTTTCTGGTAGGACTACAGACTGTACCTTCTTATCTTTATGAAGCCGCTGAACTTGAAGGAGCGGGAGCCTGGCAGAAATTTCGCTATGTTACTTTCCCTATGATAAATCCTACGTTCTTTCTTGTACTAGTTCTGTCAACTATTGGCGGATTTTCTCTCTTTATAGAGCCCTATGTTATGACCGGCGGAGGACCGCTAAATAACACTCTTTCGGCTGTGCTTTATATCTATAAACAAGGATTCTTTTATTATCACATGGGCTATGCTTCGACTCTTGGATTTTTCTTTGCCGGAATTATCCTTCTTGTAATTGTAATCCAGAAAAAATTTGTCGAGAAGGAGTCTAGGTAATATGACATCTGTTCAAAGAAAACCAATAGATAATAATTCTCTGCCAACTGAAAAAATCGATAGAGTAACTGCTTTTAATAAAAAGAAACGCTCTAATGGCAGAACAATACTGAATAAACTTTTCATCTATACTTGTCTTACAATAGGCGCAGTGCTGTTTATCTATCCTTTTGTCTGGATGCTGAGCGCTTCGCTTGCTCCTGAAAAACAGATGAGCAGCCTGGTGCTGTTTCCTGAGACAATATCTTTTAATAGCTACGCTCAGGTTGTTGACAAAATTCCAATAATCAGATCTCTTATTAATAGCTTGTTCGTATCTCTAAGTGTAACCTTTGGCGTAATAGTCTTTGGTTCTATGATAGCATATGCTCTTACTAATTTAGAATTTAAAGGAAAAAATTTAATATTCTATATCATCATTTTTACAATGACACTCCCTTTCCAGATTACTTTAATACCGCAGTATATACTTATGGTTAAATTTAGCTGGGTTGATTCTTATCTTGCTCTTATTGTTCCTTATCTAATAAATGGTTTGTCGATAATTATATTTCAGCAATATTTTAAGACGATCCCTAAGGATATGATTGATGCAGCCAGAATAGATGGATGTAATGAATTCCGGATACTCTTTAGAATACTATGGCCTAATTCGGTTCCTGCTATTGTAACAGTTGGAATTATGACCTTTATGGGAGTATGGAACGAAGTACTCTGGCCTATAATTGTAATTAGAAATGAAAACCTTATGACAATGCCCCAGCTCGTTACTCTTTTTGCTGTCGGTGGCAGGGCCGAATCCCAGCTAGGTGTAAAGTTGGCAGCCGCTACAATGCTGGCTCTCCCAATTGTAATTGCTTATGCATTTTTCCAAAGATACTTTATTCAAAGTATGGCTTCTTCAGGCCTTAAGGAATAAAAGTAACCTTGAAAATAATTTGTTGTTTTTAAATGGCTCGGGGAAAATTTTTATTAAATGGTTGATTCTTTCTTTAAGAAATTTGTTCATCAAAAGTGAAAAAATTACAGGAATGGAAATTATGCTTGAAAGGAAAGATCTGAAACTCCTTCCGGATAAACAAAGAGTGCTATTGCAATTCTTCTATCCGGGAAATGAAAAAAGAGTAAAAAATATTATTGACAGAGTCTGCCAGCTACATGAGGAGCATGCAGAAAAACTCCTTGATAAAGTAATTAAGGATTTCTCGGGTCGTCATAGAAACTTCCTTAAAGAACTCGAAAATAATTATAAACTGGTTGAGAAATTTATTCCTGAAGGTATAACAGTTTCTTCAAAACAAAAGCTCCTTATTGGCTCTTACTTCTCGAAGGAGTATTCAATTGAGTCTGCTTCACTCTTTAATCCTTCAATTGTTCTTTTTGACCCTGTTAAGGCAACGGGTGAAGTATCTTCAAATGATAATGCAAAATTTATAATGAGCCTAAGGTCAACCGGCGAAGGACATATTTCATCTGTCTCATTTAGAACCGGAACAATTTCATCTGACTACCAGATAAAAATGGACAAGTCTACAAGATTTGTTACTTCAGGTCAAAAGGCCAGCTCCTCAAGTTCCGATCTTGAATCATTTTATGAAGTGAAATTCGATCCTTCCGTCCCTGTCTCTGAAAGAGTACTTTTCCCTTTGTCAAAATATGAATCAAATGGTATGGAAGATGCCCGCTTCGTAAACTTTTATAATGATGACGGCACTAATACTTACTATGCTACCTACACGGGCTATGATGGACGAAATATTTATATACACCTTATTGAGACTCTGGATTTTACCCATTTTAAGATCAATCTTCTTAAAGGCGATGCTGCAAAAGATAAAGGTATGGCTCTTTTCCCAAGAAAAATAAATGGCTCGTTTACTATGATTTCAAGGCAGGATGGAGAAAACCTTTACATAATGCAGTCGCCAAATATTTACAAGTGGGATAATATGCAGCTTCTAAAAGCTCCTGAATTAAGCTGGGAATTTGTGCAAATTGGAAATTGCGGCTCACCTATTGAAACCGATCAGGGGTGGATCTTGCTTACTCATGCTGTGGGTCCTATGCGGACTTATGTTATCTCTGCTTTGCTTTTAGATAAAGATAATCCTTCAAAAATAACTGGCTATCTGACCGAACCTCTTATTAGCCCTAATGAGGAGGAAAGAGAAGGCTATGTCCCAAATGTCCTCTATTCCTGCGGCTCACTTGTCTTTAAGGATATGCTTATTATTCCTTATGCAATGTCTGATTCGGCAAGTGGTTTTGCTACTATAGCTTTGAAGGAATTACTAGGAAAATTTATTAGACTTTGATCATGATTATTCTCTGAAAACAGATTCTCGAAATAGTTTTGCTAAAATAGATTTTTTTGATAAATGTCCTGGGAGGAATAATGGGAATTACTAGATACAACTCAAATCCTGTTCTGACAAAGGAAAACGTTCCTTTTCGCGTCAATAGTATCTTTAATGCCGGCGCTGTCAAATTCAAGGATGACTATCTCCTTCTCTGCAGAGTTGAAATGCCCAATGGAAGATCTTCTTTTGTACTTGCAAAAAGCAAAGACGGTTTTACTTTTGAAGTGGATCCTAAACCATGCCTTAGTCCTGAAGATCATAAGGAATTTTATGAATTTGTAGAATGGGGAATTGAAGATGCAAGGATAACCAGGATTAAAAACAAATACTACCTTACCTATACTGGCTACTCTAACTATATGCCTCTGGTAATGCTTGCAGAAACCGAAGACTTTAAAGACTTTGAGATTATTGGACCCATAACAGAGCCTTCAAATAAGGACTGCGCTCTTTTCCCTGAGAAAATCGATGGCTTTTACTGGAAGATGGACCGCCCATCTAATGAATCAAGAAATTATATCTGGGTCAACAAAAGTCCCGACCTTCTGCATTGGGGCGACCATAAGTTCCTCCTTGGACCAACTCCGGGAACCTGGGAGGCCGACAAGGTTGGAGGATCTACTCCCCCAATTAAAACCAAAGAGGGATGGCTGTTGCTTTACCACGGCGTAAGAGGCTTTGGTATCAGTGGTGATATATATAAAATTAGCGTCATGCTCCTTGACATAAAAAAACCCTGGAGGATACTCGGAAGGTCAAAAGAACCTATTCTTATGCCCGAGATGAACTATGAAAGAATTGGTGACGTGGGTAATGTCGTTTTTACTAATGGCTGGGTAGTTGACGATAATGGCGCTGTTAAGATCTATTATTCGGGTGCGGATTCAAATATTTGTCTTGCAACTACAACAGTTGATTATTTATTATCATTATGTATATAGGTCTGTAATGCCTTAAGGTTACGGTGTTGACTTGACTGACAAATTTAAAATAACATATTCCATCTATCTTAAAGCAGGCATGTTTATGATTTGCAGATTTCTTCTTACTATCATTTTATTTGTGTTTTCCGGACCATTGATGCTTATTGCAGGAGAAACTGATACGAGTCTTGTCAATACTTCTCACCTTGACCACCTCTTTGAGAAAATTACTGTAGATGGTAAACAAATGGGTATAGTTCATATTTATGCCGATACGCCTGATTATAAGTGGACCGATGCCCCGGGTGAAGGAGCTGCATGCGTTGATGATGCCGCAAGAGCCGCCATTTTCTATCTTAGATATCACTCGGCAACAAATGATAGTTTAAGCCTCGATAAACTAAAGTCTCTTCTAGACTTCCTCTTTTTTATGCAGGCTGATAATGGAATGTTCTATAATTTTATTAATCCTGACCATTCAATCAATAAATCAGGGAAAAACAGCCTTCCTGTTGCCGATTGGTGGACATGGCGCGCACTCTGGGCAATGAGCGAGGCTTACAGATACTTTTATGGAAAAGATGAAAGCTTTGCCTCTAATCTTAAGACCTCTCTGCAGAAGGGATTTAAGCCAATAGATTCACTACTGAAAAATTATCCCAAAACAGTCTTTCTTAAGGGCCTAAAGCTTCCAACTTGGCTTCCAAATCAGTATGCATCTGATCAGGCTGCCGTAATGGTTATGGCTCTTGTACCTTTCTACGAGATTACAAAGGATACACTTTATTCTCATTATATAAGGCTACTTTCCCAGGGAATTATTATTATGCAGGCAGGTGATTCATTAAACTTTCCTTTTGGCGCTCACTTAAGCTGGGAGAATTCATGGCATGCCTGGGGAGCAAATCAGTCCGAAGCTCTCCTTAAAGGCGGTATGCTCCTTAAGGATGATACTATGATTAAAAGCGCTCTTAAGGAGGTTGATTACTTTTATTCTTATCTAAAAAAAGAAAACTATATAAATGAGTTTAGCGTCATAGATGGAAAAGAGGAAAAAAGTTTAAAGTTCCCGCAGATTGCCTATGGCTTTAACCCGCTTATTTCTGCATGCCTTGAAGCTTATAAATTACACTCTGATACTAAATATGCCGAAAAGGCTGCCGATATGGGAGCTTGGTTCTTTGGGAAAAACGATGCGGGAAAACCTCTCTACGACCCAAAGACAGGCAGATGTTATGATGGACTAAATTCACCTGAAACAATTAACTTAAGCTCAGGTGCCGAATCAACAATTGAAGCCTTAATGGCCCTGCTTGAAATTGAACAAAACCAGGTCTCAAGACAGGAACTGCAGAACGTTCTACAGGGAAGGCAAAAGTGAGATTTATAGTTCTCATTATCTTAAAAGTAATAATCTAAGACATTGAGAATGCGGAGGTAAAAAATGAACCGCATCATAATTAAATTATTTTTCTTTCAAAGAACTTTTCGTCTTTGCTCTAAAATAATTTTTATTAACATACTTTTTCTTATAACATTGACTTATGCTCAGCAGATTAAGATAAGCCGCATTGAACAGATGCCTAATATTCCCGCACCTTATGAAATGCGTAACTGGAAAGCAGTCGCTAATGGATATGACTCTCTGGTTTTTGATCTAAACAGAAAGGGCGACTATCTTCCACTTATTTTTATTAATAATAACACGGTTAACTATCCTTCACATAATAGTTTTGGACTGCATACCGTCGTTGGCACTCCTTACCTCACCTCGGGTGAAGCAATTAACGTTATACCAGCTGTTGTCGGGGCAAGCCTTGTTGGCATTGATAAAAGTAATCAGAATGGCTATAACTGGGCACTTATGTGCGAGGAGTATTTTAATAAAAGACCTGAAGAAAACATTTACTTAAACCAACCTGTAGCTAGCTCGGGAGACGACTGGTGGTATGAAACAATGCCGAACCTCTTTTTTTACCAGCTCTACTCTCTATACCCAAATACAGGCGACTTTAACCGTCAATTTACTTTAGTTGCAGACAGG
>JAUZPB010000094.1 GCA_030706145.1 Bacteroidota bacterium | reverse complement strand
TGACTCTGTTTTATCTTTTTCGGCAAGAGCTTTTTCCATTCCTCTCATGAAATTAGACTTTGTCCTTTCAAGCTCAGTCGAGGTAAAGCCGAATAAACGTGCCCGTTCGGCCTCACTTAATATAGCCGACAAGCCTTTTTCAATTCCATTGTCTTTTACCTGTGCGATAAGTACGTTACAGTCGGCTGTTCTTACAAACCCGCTCCTGCCGCCAAAAGCAAATGTAAATGGCGGGTCTGACTGAAGCGTCAGTTCCGAGAGTCTCTGGTTGAGCATATTCTGAAGAAGGCTCTGACCGAGGTTTCTGCGAAAATCTTCTTCTGTTTTTGTCGTCTGCTTGTCCAGCTTAATATATATTGAAACCGATGAGTTTGTTGCTTCTTTGTCCGATGCAATTGCAAAAAGTGTCTCATCATGTTTTGGAACAGGGTAAAGCTCACGTTTACGTTCTACAGCAGGAGGTGTAATTGAACCGAAATGTTCCTTTATTAGTGATTCTATTTGCGCCTTGTCGAAATCGCCCACTGCAACGACTGCCATAAGATCAGGGCGGTACCAGTCTTTGTAGAAATCCTTGAGTGTGGATTGTTTGAATGTTTCAATTATATGTTTATCGCCAATTGTAATACGATCAGCATATTTTGAATTCTTAAAAAGTATAGGAAGCTGTTTATCGAGCATGCGCATATCTGCTCCTCTTCCAAGGCGCCATTCCTCTACTATTACACCGCGCTCTTTTTCTATTTCTGTTGAATCAAACAGATATCCATGTGCCCAGTCTTCAAGTACTAAAAAAGCCTTTGATAATATTTCAGATTTGTCTGTCGGTACCTGAAGCTGAAAGATGGTCTGGTCAAAGTTTGTCGAGGCATTGAGCTCGGCGCCCATTTTTACTCCGATAAGCTCAAGATAGTCTACAAGCTCACTTTTACTGAAATGCTTTGTCCCATTAAAACCCATGTGCTCTACAAAGTGAGCAAGGCCTTTCTGGTCGTCATTCTCAAGTACAGAACCTGCATTTACAACCAGTCTAAGCTCGGCACGTTTTTCAGGCTTTGCATTTTTTCTTATATAATATTTCATTCCGTTGCCCAATGTGCCAATAGTTACATTCTTATCTACAGGCAGATCCTGGGAAAATAAATATGGAGTAAACAGAAAAGAGAAAATAAAGAGGGAAATTAAAACGGAACTGAACTTCCGCATGCTGAACCTCCAGATGTTATAAAAAATTGATATAATTGATTTCAAGGTTGTTCAGTAATAAAACGAACATGCTTAAATTAAATCGCCTAAAATTAAGAATTTTATATAAATATAACTATCCAATATCTCTCTTAGATCTTCATATTTATAGATTCTCGTCTTAATGGCAAAATTTTTATATAATGCTTTTAGGAATCCCGGGGAGGGGCTGCTCTGCTGCGGGATTCCATCTGGAAATGTTTTGTAATTATTTTACTACTGTTAGCTTCTTTACTTCGACGTATTTGCCTGAAATAAGCCTGTAATAATAAATTCCACTTGGGATCTCGGAGGCATCAAAGGTTATTTCATATGTGCCAGCTGGCTTTTCCCCGCTAAACAGCGTAGCAATCTCTTTTCCAATAACATTGTATAATTTCAGGCTTACGTATCCTGCCTGTGATATCTTGAATTTTATATTAGTAAGAGGATTAAAAGGGTTCGGGTAATTCTGGAAAAGTGAATTTTCCTCATCTTCAGGTCTCTGAGTCTTTCGGGTTTCTTCAGTCTGGGGCAGAACAATTGCAAAAAGAGAATCGCTTGTTGAGAACATGCTTGGATCCGACATATCGCTGATTTTGATCTTGCACCTTACAGAAGGAGTCTCAGGCACTTTCCATGTGTAAGTGCCTTGTATTGAGGAAAGGCTGTCTTTTATTATTAACCAGTTTTTACCATTATCGGTTGAAAACTCAATCTTTATCGTATCAATATTGTTACACCTCCATTTTATTTCATGTAAAGATCCTGTTAGCCACCTTTTCCCATCTGAAGATTGAATATATTGTATAGTTCTGCTTAAAGAGCGAGGGCTTTTGTAGATTCCCATACCCTTTATATAAGCAAAAAGATATCCGCTGCTGCTTATACCTAGGGTGTATCCATTTGTTGACTCAGGAAGTCCATAGATGCCTTCCTTCCAGCTTTGTCCATTATCTTTTGAAAAGCATATTCTAGCTTTTCTAAGAGAAATATATATATAACTTACTTTGTTATTTTTTTGACCATTGCTTAAAGTCTTCTCATGAAGTATCTCCCAAGTCTCTTCTCCGTCTCTAAGAAGATATATTCCGTATGGTGATATAGCATATATATCTTCTTCCTTGCTTAAAGACATATCTGAAAACTTTTTTATGTCATGGTCTGCCTCTTCCCAGCTTAAGCCGTTATTTGCAGAGTGATAAAGGCCACTGCTTGTAAGAGCATAAATACCTCCTGAAGTATCTGTCTGAAATTTGGCAAAGCTATAAGCCGTTAGTCCTTTATCTATTTTAACCCAGATGTTATTACTAATATCATAGCTGAAAACACCTTCTTCTGTTCCAAGAAAAATATTTCCACCTTTATCTATTGCCATTGAAGTAATATGAGAATTTATTAGTCCAAGGCTTTTTTTAATCCATCTGTTTCCAAGATCCCTCAAAAAATATACTCCTTCGGCTTTACCTGCTTTTATATTACTACTACTGCTGTCTTTCTTAAAGACAGCGTAAACATCTATACTGTCATATGTAATAAGAGTACTAAGCCAGGAGCTTCCGTCAGTGCTGTCAGATAATATCCAGGAATTCCCCAGATCTTCTGAGCTGTATATTTTTCCACTGTTTGTTCCTGCAAAAATGACATCTTTGCTATTTACTGAAAGAGACTTTATACTGCTTTTATCTAGATTGTCATTTGTATTAAGCCAGCTCTCTCCACCATTTTTTGAGAGAAAGAGATTGCCATTTTTCCCTCCTGCAGCAACAAAGTTGCCAGATGCTGTTAAAGAATAAATCTCATCTAAATAAATTTTGCTGAAGCTCTTGCCATTGTTCAGCGACCTGAAGAGTCCCGATATCGAAGAAGCCAGAATTATTCCTGTGTCAGTTTTGATCAATCCGTTGACATTTTCTGGTAATCCATCTCCTGTTTTTATCCAGTTTATGCCAAGGTCTGATGAATAAAGATAACCCTTGTCAGTAGATATAAAAATATCGGTTCCTTTAATCAATATTGTCTTTACAGATACATCGCTGAAGAATTCAGAATTGTCAGTTTTGATGATTATCTTTTGCCAGATTTCTCCTTCGCTGCTATTTAGAATATAAAGTCCCGCATCTGTCGCTGCATAAAGTGAATTGCTGCTGTCAAAGGATAAAGCGTTTATTTTACCGCCGAAAGGTCCATTAGTTTTGATCCAGCTTCCTTGCCTGGAAGAGAATTGTGAGAATATTACTATAGGAAACAACAGGAATAACAAAATAGTAAACGTTTTATTCATTTTGCCTCCTTTTTTTCTCTATCTATCTCCCCACAATAAACGTAAGTAAATCCATCAAAATGTAAATGCATTAATCGATACCTTCTGAGGAGCTCATTTTGCCGCTAATTTGTGCCATTTATATTTTTGACTGCTAAATCGACTTATGAAGACCTTAGGGCTGGTATGATAATGGGGGCAGATGATTATCTATTTAAGCCTGTATCTATTGCTGACCTATTAAACTCTATTAACACTGTTCTTGCCAAGTACGAAAAACATGAAAAGCGGATGAATGAACTGCGCGACAGAATAGCGCTTACCGTACCTCATGAATTCAGGACTCCTCTTACGGCAATACTAGGCTATTCCGAAATGCTGAAGAATAATATTCAGTATATAATTGAAAATGATGAGATCCATTTTGTGATTGATAACCTTTCTTTTGCTGCAAAACGCTTCAACAACCTGGTCCAGAAGTTTACTAATTATGCTAATGCAACAATAATGCTAAATAGTCCTAAGGAAATTAGAAATATTAGCAAGAAAAATGTCAGTTCTGTAAAAATGGTTTTGCAAATGATTGCCTTTAAGGTTGCAGATAAATACAAGAGGCTGCAGGATCTGGAGCTGGAACTTCTTGATGTGAACTTAAACTATGACGAATTCTACCTCTCATATATGATTGAAGAGCTTTTAGATAATGCCATGAAATATTCACAAGTCGGGAGCAAGATATGCTTAAAAACCTTTGTAAGAGAAAGTAAACTTTTCATAAGTATTCTGGACTTCGGTATTGGAATGACACCTGAACAAATCAGGTCGGTCGCAGCATTTAATCAATTTGTAGATCCGCTTATTGGCAGAACTGGTAATGGAATTGGACTTATAACGGTTCAACGCATATCAGAGGTTACTTCTATTGGCTTTAATATTGAAAGTAAACACGGTAACTACACTGAAGTATCACTTTCTTTTGATTTAGATAATTTAATCTAAACGAAATATAAGTCAAACCGCACAAAAACATTTTGAAAATAACGAAAGGTAAATAAAATGAAATGGTTTTATGATCTTAAAATTCGCTCAAAGATCCTTCTTGGGTTTTCTTTAGTAATACTTATAACTGCTATTTTAATTGGCGTTAGTATAAATAAAATACATGAAATGGATACAGCAGATAATGAGCTTTATAGTAATATGACTGTTCCACTATCATATCTGCAGGCAATATCAGTTTCATTTCAGATGATAAGAGTTGATACGCGCGATATAATAATAGCATCAACTAAAGAACAGTTTGATGCAAAGATTAAGGAAATTGAAGAAAGAAGAAAAGAGATACTTAAAAACTCAGAACAATTTCAGAAGACAGTTCTGTCTGATGAAATGAGATCTGCTTTTGATCATTTTTATGGTACAAGGAAAGAATACATTAGACTTGTTGACCAGGTAATAGCGCTGGCTGAAGAGAACAAAGATCAGGAAGCAACTGCTCTTCTTAACAAACCTTCCTGCACTTAATGCTGCAATTGAGGCCGCAAGGGCCGGTGAGCAGGGAAGAGGCTTTGCTGTTGTTGCTGATGAGGTAAGAAAACTTGCCGAGAGGACAACAAAGGCTACAAAAGAAATTGCAGATACAATTAAAGTAATTCAAACAGAAGCGCGCGGAGCAGAGCATTCGATGAGTGAAGCTAAACAGGCAGTTGAAGATGGAAAGGTTTTAATAAAAGAGGTCGCAGAAGTGCTTGATGAAATCTTAAAAAGATCAAAAAGTGTCTCTGATATGATGACTCAGGTCTCTGCTTCAGGTGAAGAACAATCTGCAACTGCTGAACAGATAAGTAAAAATATCGAGAATATTTCGGCTGTTACTAGTCAGACTGCTTCAGGTACCGGACAGATCGCCCTTGCTGCTGAGGACCTTAGCCATCTTACTCAAAACCTTCGGGATCTGATATCAAGGTTTAAACTTGCCGAAGGTGCTTACGTAACTTCAAACCTGCAGGACAGGAGGTTAATTAAAAAATAGCTCTTAAAAGATAATAATACCGTCAGTCATAGAAAATTCGTAGATTGGGTTCCCGAAAACTCTAAAACTTAAGGAATTGGATTTTGAGAAGACCACTACGAATTTTCTTTTTATATTTTGTTTGTCTGACCAACTTTCTTTTTGCACAGGCCGGATCTTATTATAGCACCATTTCAAGCTCGAGCTCATCTTTTATTGAGGACCTAAAGACACGCGTTAGATCCCCTTATACTCAGATCAGCTATAACAGCTTTGACGAAACAAATATTGCTAACTTTGCTTCCCGCGATACTGTAGGAGGACAAAAGATTGTCACTTGCGTCTATAGCGGTGATAACTACGTATACATACCTCCTTTTTCCTGGGGCTACTTCAGCCGTGAACATACTTTCTGCCATAGCTGGATGCCGACCTATCCATCGGAGACTGGGCAGGAGTATTCGGATCAGCATCATCTTTTCCCAACTAACCAAAATAGCGCTAATGGTGTAAGGAATAACCATCCATTAGGAATAGTAGTAAATTCTACCTCTACATACGGCGGAGCAAAATTCGGGAAAAACTCTTCGGGAGGGACCGTCTATGAACCAAGGGATTCCCACAAAGGTGATGCAGCAAGAGCTATGTTATATATGTGCCTCAAGTATGATGGAGTTAATGGAACATGGAATTTTAACTGGCTAAATAATACACGACTTCCTTCTTTGGGGGAAGCTCCGCAGGACCTTAATACTCTTCTTCAGTGGCATAAAATGGACCCGCCTGATAAGTGGGAAGTAGATAGAAACAACTACATCGAATCAATACAGCACAACAGGAATCCTTTTGTCGATCATCCGGAATATGTAAATTACATTGATTTCAATAATATGACTCTTAAGACAGCTGATCTTGCTGTAGAACCTGCAAGTCAGCTTACAAACTTATCAGCAACTTCAACAGATAGCACAATTACTCTTAGCTGGACAGATGCCTCTGTGGGCCCGCAGGCTCCTCAAGGATATCTTCTTGTAGTTTATAACCGGGATAATTACATAATCCCTGTTGACGGCGCTTCATATTCAGACGATAACAACTTGTCCGATGGGACAGCTATGGTTAATATTCCTTATTCTTCAGCTGGTTTATATAAATTCTCTAATTTACCTTCGGCTACAAGATACTATTTTACAATTTACACATATAATGGCACAGGGGCGCAGAGAAATTATAACACAACAAATCCGTATAAAACAAATTTTAAGACAACGGGGCTATTACCAACAAAAGTTTATTTTTCTTCTCCAGGTGCAACTGTTAGTGAGTCAAAAGGATCTTATTCTCTCGAAGTTTCAATAAGTGATCCAAGCCTTACAACCGCAACGACAGCTCAGGTAGTACTTACTTCAGGAGACAGCACAGACATAGGCAACTTTACGGCCCAGACGATTACTTTTCCAGCCGGCAGCACGGCTTCCCAGATAGTGAATGTAACAATTACAGATGATACACTTTCTGAGAGTAAAGAAAACTTAACTTTTACACTCCGCAATGTCTCAGGCGGTACGGCTGCACAGGCAGGCACACAAGGATCATTTAATCTGACAATAGAAGATAATGATAGTCATTCAGGTGGCGGCGGCAATGAGACATTTGCAGCTATAAAGCTTACTAACTCTTACTCTTCTGGCAGTTTTACAGGGCAGGATGGCTCTACATGGACTTACAATCTTTGTATGAACTCAGATAATACAAATAAGATCACATCTCCTTCTCCAATACTTAAAAAAGATGCTACTGCAAAAATACAGTCGGGAACAATTTCAGGAGGCTGCGGCTCTATTAACTTTAAATATGTGCAGGCCTTCTCAGGCAATGTGAATCTTGGCCTTTATATAAATGATAACCTGGTCTATACTGCAACAACTAGTAGTGAGCAGGGTATAATTAAATCTGCCGGACCAATAGCAGTAAATGTTAAGGGAGACTTTACCATGCGCTTTCAGCAGCTGACATCAGGGGCGCAGGCTACATTAGATGATATTATCTGGACAGGCTATGACGGTACTTCAGATGTTGAAGAGAATAAACTTGTGGCAAGATCGACAAGACTTTCACAAAGCTATCCAAATCCTTGCAACCCGGGTGCAACTATCAGTTATTCAGTTACCGGCAATTCATATGTTACTCTGAAAGTTTATGATATGATGGGCAGACAGGTAGCTACACTAGTTGATGGCAACAAATCAATGGGGCAATACTCAGTAAAATTTGATGGAAGCAGCCTTGCAAGTGGAATATATATTTACAAACTTACTGCAGGCTCTGAAACAATAATCAGAAAATTATCTCTTTTGAAGTAGCAGTTTAGAAATTTATCTAACTTAAAAAAAATGGGCTATGCTCTCACACAGTACTACAGTGGAGCTAGCCCATTTTTCATTTAATACAAGATATTGTTAACTAAAAATAACTAAGGCTCTATTTTTGTCCCAAGTACTTTAAGGAACTGCTTTATCCATTCCGGATGAGCAGGCCATGCAGGAGCTGTAACGAGGTTCCTGTCTGTAAGTGCGTTGTCGGCATTTGGACTTATTTCTCCAAACTTTGCGCCGGCTACCTGGCATTCCGGTCCTACGGCTGGATAGGCAATTACATTGCGCCCTTTTAATACTCCTGCTGCTGCAAGGATCTGCGGGCCATGGCATATTGCAGCTATAGGTTTGTCTTCCTTTGCAAAGTGTTTTACTATATCTAGTACCTTGGGATTTAATCTCAGGTATTCAGGGGCTCTTCCGCCAGGAATTACAAGCGCATCATACTTTTCGGGCAGTACTTCATTGAAATCAGCATTTATCTTGAATCTGTGTCCTGGGAATTCTGCATATGTCTGATCACCTATGAAGTCATGAATGGCTGTCTTTACTGTTTCTCCAGGCTTTTTATCCGGGCAAACAGTATGTACCTGGTGCCCAACCATCTGGAGCATCTGATAAGGTACCATTACTTCATAATCTTCAACAAAATCACCAACTATCATAAGGATTTTTTTTACTGCCATGTTATTTCTCCTTGTTGTTTTTATTTGTTTAATGAAGTGTATGCCTCAATAAACTACAAATTCTTCTTTAAAAATGCCAGAGCAGCGATTTGTGGGGGTATCTGTAAGGTGTATCTGAAATGAGAATAAGAAAGTGCTTTGACCTGAAATGCGGATATTATTTGTGCTTTTTCTTCCATTTTTCAATTATTTCTAAGGATAACTTGTTGTCCTCTTTCATTCTTTGGGCAATTTTATGCAGTGTCTCATCTTCGCCATTGTTTAGGTAGTCCTCTATTATGCTTACTGCTCCTGAACAATGATAGTATAGTAGAGAGGCAAAATCATAGTCCTGCTCCCCTTTTAGAGTGCTATTTTTTGTCTCATCTATTATCTTGTTAAGTTCTTCAGGCATTCTAGGGCCAAGCGAGCCTGTAGCATCATCCTCTTCATTTTTTACCTTATGTCTGACTTTCTTTACCTTTCCCAGGTATGTCTTCAGGAGCTCTTCCACCTGATCATACCTGTTTAGTGTCTGCCTTGCAAGCTTTACCATACGGCTGTCTTTACCATGCTCGGCTTCATTTCCTATAAATGAGCGTATAGCTGAATTATACTCGATCATCATGACCGCAAAGTCATTTTCCCAGTCTGAAGTCCTTTTAAGATCTATAATTTTCTTATATATGGCGGCAAGGTTTTCTTTTACTGATTCGGCAGAGATGTAATTATTCCCGGCATTTTCATATTCGTGCGTTGAATCACTTCTCTGTGTCTGGGAAAGTATAAGGACGCTTGAAAAAAGGATCATTAGTATTAAATAAAGAGTGGTGCCTAGAAGATTGATTCTTTTTACTGTGGGTGATATTTGTATTTGATTAAATAAGAACATTACTGATTCTTCACATTTTAGTTATTTCAATCTATATTTCCCCTTCCTGGTATATTCTTTATAATTTATTATAATGATCATTTTACCTAAAAGACAAGGTATTTTATTCAAGGCATCGTTCTATTCAATAAAAAGCCGGCATTACTGCCGGCATATTCGGAGATAATTAAGATATGGCCCTTTTAATAAACAACACTAAAACTTTCAAAGTAAGTTCCTTCTCTATATCATTAATGCGAAAATTCGAGTAGGGGCGGAAATTTACTTGCTTTATATCACCTTATAAATGAACATTATGAGCTCCTGTTTTGTTGTTAATTAAAAGAGGAGAAATAATTATGCAGCAGATTCAAGACCTTATGACCAGAGCACACGCCTTACGCTTGCAGGGGCAGGATCTCGAAGCAATTGAATTATACAAGGAATCAATTAGATTACAACCCACTGCTGAGGCCTATAATTCTCTTGGAATTTCTCTGTCCTCACTAAAAAGGTATGAAGAAGCCGCTCAGGAGAATCTAAATGCTATATACTTAGATGATTCTTACTGGCTGGCTTATAATGACCTTGCCTTTAATCTTTTCAAGCTTGACCGCATTGCAGAGGCCGTTATTTGGTATGAAAAGGCTATAAACCGCGTTCCTGATGAACTTTCTCATATAGTTAATTCTAATCTGGGAGAAGCTTTTGAACTGAAAAAATCGTGGATGGAGGCAATGAATTGCTATGTCGAGGCATTAACTAATAATCCGAAGTATGAGCCGGCTCTGGAGGGAGTTATAAGAATGTCAGGATATCTTAATTAAACAAAATTAAATCAATAAAAACAAAATTGAACCGTTAAAACTATATTAAAACTAAATTTTACTCTTCCATTAGACCTTCGCAAAAGCATAAGCAAAAACAAAGTAGGACAAATCTCTACAAACTTTTAGGACAATCAACGATATAAAAATCAGAATCTATACTATAGCACGGCTGACTTTGATATCTTATGTTTGTATTGAACTTCTGCAGTGAGAAGTTAATAAAAGGAGGGACATAGTTATTTAGAAATGTGTTTACCACTTAAAGGAAGGGATGAGAAATGAATGATTTTGAAAAACAGAAACTGGGTATGTATGAGTCAGTACTTACTTTGTTATCTGAAAACAAGGACATAGTTACTACTGTCAGATCTTTTAGCTCGAACATAACAAAACTGAGGAGGGCAATGGATGAGATAAGAAGAGTTGACAGGGAACTATCTTCTGAGATTCTCGATAAGACGATACAGAATGCAAAGGCAAAGGATGAACTCATAATTTTCCTGGAACCTGTTACTACTGCTTTGTTCAATTTTGCAAGAAAAACAGATAACTTCACGCTGAAGGAAAAGACAAGACTTACAAAGAGCCAGTTTGTAAGGATGCTTGACAAAGATCTGATGTATAAAGCAGAACTGATCAGGGAGCTTGGTGAGGCAAATTTGGCTCAATTAAGAAAGTTTGGTGTTCGCCAGCACGATATTGAGGCTTTGGCTGAAAGGCTTGGGATCTTCAGAAATACTTTTGACAATAAGGTCTCATCTCTGATCTCAAGTTCTACTGTTGTATTTCTAAGTGATCTTTTCGCAAAGGCAGATGAAATTCTTACAGTAATGGATGCCTTTGTTGAATCACTCGAAGATGAATACGAGGAGTTCTATGATGAGTATCTGGAATCACGCGATCTTAGTAATCAGGATCAGAAAAAAGCTCTTATGGAACTCGAAGAGGAGGATGAGATAGAGGACTAAAAGAGGGCAAAAAGGGAATCCAAATTAATTTGGAATTAGTCTAAAGGGACTGTGCCTTAAGTTAAGGCGGTCCCTTTTTCTTTTTCAGCTCTTTACAGCCTGTTTTCTGGCCATGGCATATACCATCGATCTTACAAGTGTCTTTCCATCTATCTGAAGCTTTACTAGAAAATCCTGCGCTCCTAGCTGTACGGCTTTCATTCCGAGTTCCTCGTCTTCAAGACCTGTCATAATAACAACGGGAACATCGCTTACTTCGGCTAAAAGTTTCTTTACGGTTTCTATTCCAAAGCTATCGGGGAGTGTAAGATCAAGCAGAATTACGTCATATTGTCCCTTTTTAAGCTTATCTATACCACTTGAAAGTCTGAATGCCTGCTCTACGTGTATGTCTATCCAGTCCTCTTCTTTCATGATGGTGCTTATATATTGTCCATCACCCAAACTGTCTTCTATCATGAGAACCTTAATAGTATCAACTTTCATTGCATTGACCCCTGTTATTATTTGTATGAATTTATCATAAATTCTAAAAATTGTAAAGCAAAAATAGTGAACCCTTAAAATTATGATTTTATTTAACAAATTGGTCTTTTATTCGATAATTTTTAATAATCGGTTTTTGCCGCGAAAATTGGGGAATTTGGCAAAAACTGGGGAGTAGAAAAATAGAGAGGGGGAATTATAGCCTAATGAAAAAAAACATTTCTGTTAAATTTCTTGTACCAGTCGTTTTAATTGTTTTTTCGGCTACGGCTGTCATAGCTACAAGGATTGCTTATAGTGTAGAAACAGAAATAATTAACAGTGCCTCCAATGAAATGAAGACAGGCACGGAAAAAGTTCTTAGTGTAATGAAGTCGACAAATGAAGTGCTTACAAATGAAGTCTCTTCGGCAATGAATATGCTAAAGGAGAAAGGACTTGCAGGCGGAAAAGCACCCGAACTTGGTAGTTCTGTGCAGATTAAAAATGAAACAGCTCCTGAACTGATCCTTCAGGGTAAGCCGCAGTCTGGAAACTATGGGCTTGTTGACCAAATAAAAAAACTTACAGGCGCTTCTGCAACCTTATTTGTAAGGAGCGGGGATGACTTTGTAAGGATCAGTACTAATATAGCTAAAGACAATGGGGAGAGGGCAGTAGGTACAAAACTTGACCCAAATGGGAAAGCAATCCAAAAGATACGCAATGGGGAGTCCTTTCTTGGGGCAGCTGAAATACTTGGCATGCCTTATCTTGCCAAATATGAGCCTATATTTAACTCACAAAATCAGGTAATAGGTATATGGTTTGTTGGCTATCCGGTTACAGGACTCCGTTTTGTAGGTGAACTGATAAAAAATACAAAAATTGCGCAGAATGGATTTCTTGCTCTTGTGGACAATAAGGGTAGAACACTCTTTAATTCTGAAAGCGTTTCACTTCAGATAGTCGATGATGTACTAAAAAACAAAATTAGCGGCTGGTCTGTCAAAAAAGAGAAATTTGATCTCTGGGGCTATACTATAGCTGCTGCATATCCTGATAGTGACATTGATTCCGAAGTCTCCAGTGAAAGATTGAACTACCTTATATTTGGAAGCCTTTTGGCTTTAATATTAACCGGAGTTATCTATGCACTTGTCAGATATCAGATCATAAAACCTGTCCTTCTGCTTTCAAATGCTTCAGCAAAAGCTGCCGATGGAGATTATAGCGCTTCTATAGAAATAAAAAGTGAGGATGAACTAGGCAGGCTCTCTTCTTCTTTTAATAAAATGATAAATAACATAAAAAGTGCGATCGATGAATTGCACAATAAAAAAGAGGAAGCTGAAACTGCAGTTGAACAAGTCCACAAGGCTAAAGAGGATATTGAAGGGCGCGAGAAGTACTTAAAAGGACAAACTGTCAATATACTCAGGGAGATGGACAAATTCTCACAAGGAGATTTGAGCGCACACCTTCAAGCAGAAAAAAATGACGAAGTTGGAAGCTTAATCTCTGGATTTAATAGTGTTGTAGATAAGATAAGAACTATGGTCAGCGAAGTACAGCAAGCAGTACACGCAGCTGCAAGTGCAGGCAATGAGATCTCATCTAGTTCAGAACAGATGGCCTCGGCAGCGCAGCAGCAGGCACAACAGATCTCTGAAATCGCAACGGCTGTCGACCAGATGACAAGGACGATACTCGACAGTACTCAAAATGCTACTTTATCTTCTGAAAAAGCAAAAACTGCAGGGAAAAAAGCTCTTGAAGGGGGAAATGCAGTAAAAGATACAATTGAAGGAATGGACTCGATTGCAAAGATTGTTGCCGGAACAGCTTCTACTATTGAAGAGCTGGGTCAAAGCAGCAGCCAGATAGGTGAAATAGTAAGTGTTATTGAAGATATTGCAGATCAGACTAACTTACTTGCTCTTAATGCTGCAATCGAAGCAGCCCGTGCCGGTGAGCAGGGTAGGGGGTTTGCTGTTGTCGCAGATGAGGTAAGAAAACTTGCCGAGCGCACTACAAAGGCAACTCAGGAGATATCGAACATGATACTTAAGATACAAGATAAGACAGGCGGTGTAGTCGAGGCAATAAGAAAAGGCAAAGATGAAGTTGAGAAAAGAAAGTTAGATGCCTACAAGGCTGGGGATGTCTTAAATGAAATTATTGAAAATACAAATGAAGTGTCTTCCATTATTGAGCAGCTTGCTGCTGCAAGTGAAGAGCAGTCAGCTACAAGTGAGCAGATAAGTAAGAATATCGAATCCATTAATGAAGTAACACAGCAGTCGGCAGTAGGTATTCAGGAAGTAGCCCGCGCAGCCGAGGACCTTGGCCGTTTGAACGAAAGGTTAGAAGGACTAATATCCTTCTTTAAGATGGAAAAGAGGACCTTGGCTCTAAAATAAGGCTTGGCGCATTGTTTTTTTAGTAAGGCCCCACAATACACAGGGGGCCTTACACATTTTTTTCTTCGTTAACAAGAAGTGCAAGCTGCCTTCCAAGCATATCATATATAGAAAGCTTTACCGGAGCATGCTCCCTAATGCTAAAAGTAATTGTGGTAGAAGGATTAAACGGGTTGGGATAGTTCTGTTCCAAAGAAAAGCCTTTTGGAATTTCATTTCTTGGTAGGCTGGCAGTCTCCATTTCATAATATATTAGCCCATTGTCAGTTGCGGCCCAGATCCTGTTTCCAGACAAATTGCTGTTCCTGCAAATACCGTATCTCCAAGTGCCAGAAGAGCGTTTATATATGGCGTCTTTACAGGGTGAACTGTCCCTTCTATCCATTCAGAAGAATTATCGGGCCTTCGGTAAAAATATCCACGCTAATAGCTGACCGTTAAAGAATCATAAAGTCCTGAGCTTCTCTTTATGTTTTTCTCTATTGTACTGGCAAAGATCTTTTCACTGCTCCATATCTCGGCATTTAATTTTGCTCTTGTTAGCCCTGTATACAAAAGTTCACGCGTCAGGACAGGATAAGGCTTTTCGGGCAGTATGAGAACAATGTTATCAAATTCGGAACCCTGACTTTTATGTACTGTCATTGCATAGACCTTTTCATATTCGGGAAGCCTTAGCTGGTGGAACTTTCTGAACTTTCCATCGGGAGTAGTAAAGTATGCCTTTAGTTTACCATTTGAAGCCGGATCGGGCAAAACGATACCTATATCACCATTAAATAGGTCTAAACTGTAATTATTCTGAGTGATCATAATCGGCATGCCTTTATACCAGTCTTTCTTTACTTCTGTAAGACGTTCGGCTTTTATTACAGATTCAATCAAATCATTTACACTTTTTACACCAAAGGGACCTTCGCGCATTGCACATAAAACTCTGAACTGCTCAAAAAGCATGAATACTGTTTTAGGGTCTTCTGCAGATAAATACTTTTTATAATGCTTTAAGACTGCCTTCTTTAGCTCTTTAAAAAGAAGAGCTTCGTCTGAGATGTTTTTAATTAAGACGTCTGAATACCGGCCTTCTTTTAGAAGAGTAACTGATTTATCAATATTTCCGCTGTTAATTAAATTGCTTAATATGCCGATACCGCTATTTGGGCCAAAGCGGTGACTTTCCTTAAGATGAATAAAGCATTCTCTTAAAGAGGGCCTTTTATCAAGAGATGGCTCACCCTCGGGTGGAAAACCTGTTATGTCCTTAATTACATTATAGAAATCAAGTGAATAGCTGCTTTCAAGTGCACTTGTACAAACATCTCCCAAAAATTTTCCAGCCTCCACAGATGAAAGCTGATCTTTGTCGCCTAGGATAATAAGCTTTGCATTTTCAGGAAGTGCTTCAAGAAGCTTTGACATTAAAGCTACATCTATCATTGATGCTTCATCAAGTACAAGAATGTCGAGCCGAAGCGGATTTTTCTTATTGTGCCTGAAATATGGAGAATTTGGAATGCTTCCAAGAAGTCTGTGTATGGTGCTTGTCTCTTCGGGAATTAAATCCAGGATTTCATCGGAAATATTTAACTTTTCTTTTCTTACTCTCTCCTTAAAACTTTTTATTGATTCCTGCAACCTTGCTGCTGCCTTGCCTGTAGGTGCAGCTAGACCGATAACTATGTTAGAGTCACTTTTGCTGGAGTCATCTTTACTTTTATTGGAATTAAAAGTATTCTCTTTCTTTTGAGGCTTAAAAGAAGATGCGATCAGAAGTGCAAGTATTTTAGCTACCGTCGTAGTTTTTCCCGTACCAGGCCCGCCAGAGATGACACATAGCTTTTTTACAATTGCCGTATAGGCTGCAAGTTTTTGAAGATCAGGTGAAATGCAGTCTTCCTTCTTTGTAAAAAGTTCATCTAGCTTTGAAGAGATCTCTTCAAGGTCATCTTCATAAGTTACCTCGTTTACATACTTTCTTATGTGCTCAGCAATTCCTTTCTCATATGCCCAGTACCTGTAAAGATAAAGGCGGTTTTTTTCATCCAGTATTAGAGGCTTAAAATCACCAGGCATCCCTACAACGCGGCTTGCTTTAAGAATATTTACCCAGCCACTGAGCTCCGGGAGTCGGGTATTTTCATCGCCTTCGATCAGATCTGTCTGTGCATATTCACTAAGATCTATGCAGATATGACCTTCTCTTGTCTTGCTGCTTACAAGTACTGCAGCAAGGAGAACGGCCGTCTCATCTTTTCCTGTTAGCCCCGTTGCAAACTTTGCAAAGTGATAATCCAGATAACAGATCTTTTCTTTTTCCAGCAGATAGCTTATTACTTTATTTTCCATATTCAAGTTTTTATTTATCCTAGCCTATTTTCAACACTCAAAATTGAAAGAGCTCTTTTCTTGGGTTTATGGAAATACACTCCATGCTCCATAGCCTTTGATTTATCTATTCCACGCATAAACAAGTAGAATACTCCTCCGAAATGCTTATCATAATCATACTCAGGCAGTGCCAATTTTAGATACCTGTCGGCAGCAGCGCAGTAGATATGGTACTGCAGAATATACATTTCGTTTTTCATTGCATGAAGTATCCGGCCTTTACCGTATGCTTCAATGCTATTTCCAAGATGGTTTGTTTTCCAGTCGACAATGTAATATTTGCCATTGTATTCAAAGAGAAGGTCCAGGAGACCATTCATAAATCCCTCTATTTCATCCTGCCTTAGGCGCCAGAGATACTTGTTAAAGTCTTTTAGATATTCATCATCGTGATAGAGTTCGTCAAATTTCTCTGCAAGAGTTTTGCCTGATACTTTACACATCGGGAAATAAAATTCCATTTCATGGATCCGTCTGGAAGAAGGAATATCTTTAAGTAAAATTTCTCCATTAAGAGGAATGCTTAATGTATTTTCAAGCATTTCACAAATTGCAGGAGTAAATTCTGTCTTGAATCTGTACTTCTTTAATATCTCCTGAACCTGGCTGCTCTTGTCTTCAAGTGAAAAATCAATTTCTTCCATCATCTCGTGAATGCATAAGCCAGCTCTAATACCTTTATCAAAATTAAAGGGGGTTATTTTATTTTCTTCTTCTTGTGACAGATCACTTTCTTCATCCTCAAATGGAATATCAGTCTCAAGAGGAAGGAGTGTATCTGCATGTCCTGATATAAGTGAGGTATAGCTTGCAATGTGCGACTTGCAGCTGATCTTACCGCTAAAGCCTCTGGCTTCCAGAACAGGCTCATTAGCAGCATAG
>JAUZPB010000093.1 GCA_030706145.1 Bacteroidota bacterium | reverse complement strand
TTGTGACCTTGGAAAGTTGTACCTATTCCTTCTTTTATCACAAGGTCTCCTCCAAAATGATTTGAAATAAGCATTATAAGAACTGCTACTGCAGTAATTATGACTTCAGTAGCAGATTCTATATAATTCGAAGGGATAGCATTAAGACGCAATCCCCAGAGTATTGCTGCAATAAAGATCCAGGTTAAATTTAAAAACATATGTATTAATCCTTCTCTGCGTGAATTAGTCTTATTTTCTGGTATTCTTAAATAATCAACAAATCCAAAAAATGCAGAAAGAATTGCTGAAAAGAGTCCTATCGTTAAGCAGTAATAGCCAGCTTTTGCAAAAGATTCATCGTTTGATTTTAACCCAATAAGATCAAAAACAAAGCTTACTGGAATTAAACCTATAGGAAAGTGAATTATCATCATATGAACTGGATGTCCAAGAAACTTGGCTTCTTTTAGATCCTTCATTATATCCATTTATCTGCCCATAGTATAAATAATAAGAAGAATAAGTCCAATTGCAGCTAGTATGGGATGCAAAAGGGCAAGTGCCTTTGGAGGCATCTGTTTTTTACCCAGATCAATATAAACCATTAGAAAACCACCAAGTGCAGCAATTATAAATAATACTACACTTGCCGTTAGCCTCCAGTTGCCACCATTATTTATCAAAGCTACTATGATAGTAACAAGTGCAATGGCTACAAGTAGACCATGTAGTGCGACTGATAGTTTTGGAGTAGGTGTATTTTTAAGTATATGTGTTAATATGTGCAGTCCAAATAAAGCCCCAATTATAAATAATATAATAGCTACAAGCATCTTATATTCCTTTCTGCTGTTGTTGTTAACTCTAACTATTTGATTATCAGAACTCTGAAAGGTTACAAATGCAGGGCTATGGATAATGGGTTACGAATAAAGGGATATTTGTGTAACGTTTTGCATTCTAAATTATCTAATAAGAGTATCATATTGAGAAATGCACACTAAATTAAAGTGCGCCTTAAAGAAAAGGATTCCTATGGAAGAAAGTAATTTTATTAGAGAAAAACTTCAGCAACTAGATCATACTGTAAGCGATGAGCAGATAATAGATGGAGTAATTTCAGGCAGGAAGAATATTTATGAAGTAATAATGAGGCGGTATAATCAAAGGCTTTTTCGTATAGGTCATGCCTATCTTCAAGATGAAGAAGAAATTGAGGACCTCATTCAATCTACATATATAAAGGCATATGAGCAGCTCGATAGATTTGAGAATAGATCAAAGTTTTCAACTTGGCTTATAAGAATATTTATAAATGAAGCTCTGCAACGCGTAAAACAGAAAAAACGATACAGTACTATTTCTGAAGAGGAGCTGGAGAGCAGAAGCATTTCAGAGAAATATTATTTCAGGGAAATTGATATGAATAGTCCTTATCGTCAAACCATAAATAATGAACTTAGAGAAGTTCTTGAAAAGGCTGTTGACGGACTTCCGGAAAAATATAAGGCTGTATTTATTATGCGGGAAATTGAGGAGATGAGTATTTCCGAAACAAGCCAGTGTCTTAATATTTCTGAATCTAATGTTAAGGTTAGGCTTAACCGCGCTAAGGAAATGCTCCGCGAAGGCTTAAGCCAATACTATCACGATAAAGATATATTTAATTTTAACCTTTTGAAATGTAACAAAATTGTAGATGCGGTATTGGAGAATATTAGTAAGACAAAATAAAACTGCTAAAGTTGGTATATATCTAATTTGTTTTTTCTTAGGATGAGTGTCTGGATATGTAAAAAAACGGCTCCTGAAATATTGGCATTATTAAATGCGTTATCTCCCCGGAGCCGATATTAAATTTTGCTAAATTTTAATTAGTTGAGTTTGCCAGTAGCTGCATCATTTTTCATTTTTTCATTAGCTACTATACCAATTTCAACACGTCTGTTCTTTGCACGTCCATCAGGAGTATCATTTGATGCAACTGGATTGCTTTCGCCTTTTCCTACAGTTGAAAGTCTTGAGCTTGCAACACCTAAACTAATTGCATAGTCAGCAACAGCCTTTGCACGCTTTTCTGATAACTTCTGATTTAATTCGGTTGATCCTGTATTGTCAGTGTTTCCTTCAATTATAACATTAGTATCAGGATATTTTTTAAGTATATCAGCAAGTTTTTTTACACTTTCTTTTGCTTTAGTCTGTAGGTTGGCCGAATTTACAGCAAATAAAATACCTGAATCAAAAGTAATATTGATTCCTTCACCAACACGTTCAACCTTTGCATCTTCGATCTTCTTTAATTCTTCTGCCTGCTTATCCATATTATGGCCAATTATAGCTCCAGCTGTACCGCCAACAGCACCACCAATAATGGCACCTGTTGTTGTGCTTCCTGCTGCATGTCCAATAAGACCTCCTATTACTGCTCCTGCACCGGCTCCAATTGCGCCGCCTTTAACTGCATTGCTGGCTCCGCATCCTGTCCATACTAATAAGGAGCAAACTGTAAAAACAGTCAAAATAATTTTTGTTATTTTCATGGCTTTCCTCTTTTAATTTTTTAATGATTTGTTTATTAAAATGGTTATTACGCTTGTCAACGTCTATATTTAGTATAATTTTCCTAAAAACACAATGGGTAAATAAAAAAAACTTTTTTTAAACAAAACTAATTATCCCATTTATTAATGCCTCAAAAATAACGCCTTAAATCGGAATTATTTTAATAGTATAAAAATACTAGTCTTGTCAGTTATTATTGCTGGCTTTTGGCTACGAAATTAGCCACATGTCCATATTGTAGGATCGTGTGCTAAATACTTTAATTTCCCAAAGAAACTAAAGATTGCTGAAACATATTTATCCCATTTGAGAATAATTCCTTCATAGCTGCAAGTTCATCTTCTGTCCATTCAGGGAAATATCTATTGTCCTCAGCTGCTGCTGTAGGCAGGTCGCAGCTCCAGAATAGCTTGTCGTAGATCTTATCAATAGTATAACTATCCTGGTAAAAGCTACTATTAATACTATTAGCAATATCTGTCCAAAGATTCCATATATTATTGAATTCGGTAAAATTTATCTTCTCCGGATCATTTGCTTTTATCCATTCGCTGACTATATCTATATTATGGAGCTCGAGAATTTCTGACTTAATATCAATCTTAACTTTTAAGGCATATTCGAGCAGCCGCTCTTTAGTATCAAAACTTATTATTTTACCTGAACTGTCTGTCAGTACTCCATCAGTCTCGTCAGAATACCAGATAAGATATGCATCCCTATTTTCTAATCTATACCATAATATATAATATTCTTTTTCCATAAAACCTTTGTTTAATTATTAGTCCTGTTCTTTATCAACCTTGTGCATCAAAACCCTTGTGAAACCTTACGCTTCCATGGGCTTTATTCTCTTCAAAACTAAGCCCAAGAAAATATTTTTGAGGTATGCCTTCATAGATTAGTCCTGGAATATTCTTAAAACCGAATTGACCATAGTAATTTGGATCTCCTACCAGAAGGCATCCTTTAGCTCCAAATGATTGGACCAGAGATAATCCTTCCTTCATTAATGCTTTTCCAATACCCTTTCTTTGGTGCTCCGGTAAAACCGAAATGGGGCCTAAGCCATACCAATCTTTGCTGCCATCAGAAATTTCAACTGGTGAAAAAGCTATGTGACCTACTATTTTACCATCTAGTTCAGCTACAAGCGAAACTGTCAGGGCATTTGCAGCGCGCAAAGCATTAACAATGAAATGTTCAGTCTTATGACTGATTGCAATATTCTCAAAAGCAGCTTTTGTAACTGCGGAAATGGCTTCAATATCGGACTTATTTTCACTACGAATAACCATTTGTACCTCAGTAAGTGTGTGAAGGTTTCTATCTGATCAAATTTTCTGACCGGGAAAATATGGAAAATAGAAACAATTTGCTAGAAACTGAAGAAAAATTGCATGATTATAGATTTTTTGTCAAATTAATAATTGCTACTTATTTCTTTATTATATATATTGCAATAGCCTTAAAATATGAGGCGATGATAATGAAAATACTAATTATTTGAGGTTGCGATGGAAATAATAAAGATCCTGGTAAAAGATATAAACCTTTTTGATGGAAAACATGAAGCTAATATTTTAGCAAGGTATAATCTCTCCATAGTCAATCAAAGAACAAATCAGCAATATCCTGAAGTATTTGTGGATGTTTTGGACGATGAGACTAAGAGCGATTGTCCAAAAGTTTCTGCTCCTTCAAATTATAACGGACCAATCAATATGGAGTCTTTGCAGAATATTTTATCTGCATCTTACAAATTCCATACTGAAGATGGAGGTCTACTTGATAATTTCCTCTTCTTTGATGAGGCTCCAACAGATACGCAAATTGGTTTTGAAATTGATGAATCTGGCATTCCTGTAGAAGTTCATTATATGAATGTCGCCAGCTAAGAAATTCATTATACTTGAATAACTTCTTCTTAATAAAGAAGCCTCCGGACACATATGTGTCTGAAGGCTCAATTCTTTATTCTTCAAATAAAACCCGTGCTAAGAATTGCCTTTTTTAAACACTTTTTTCTCTGGCACCTTGTCATTATAAACAATCTTTATTACTTCCAGGCATTCAACCTTTCGAATTATTTCTTGAATTTTATAATCTTCCAGGACAAGCAATGCTGTCGAAAGTATCTCAGCAGTAAGGGGAGATTCCGATAAAACACTCACAATTGAAATATCTTCTGCAGGAACAGATTTGAAAGGATTAATAATACTTAATTTATAGCAGAGCTTACCATTATCATCAAGATAATAGTTGCTTGAAGAGGAGACTGATTTATCAACCATCTTGAATTGATGAACAGCTGATTCCGTCTGGTAGAAGTCTTTTATTCCTACACACCAAAATTTTCCTTTAGGATGACTTCCTTTTACAAGTATTGAGCTTTCTCCAAAACTTATAAATGCATTTTTAAAAAGAGAGCTGTCTATTAGCCGTTTTACTTTTTCAAGTGCATAGCCTTTCCCAAAACCACCAAAATCAATTTTTACATTATTATTTAGATAGTGAACTGTTCTTCTTGATTCATCCAGAATAATATTGTCAAATTGTGAATGTGGGCTATCTATGTGTGTTTCTCCAGACTTTAGATGCTCTATAACCGGGCGCAATGTGATGTCAAAGGCACCGAAAGTTATTTCGTGGTATTTGAAGCAGGTCTTAATGATCTTAAATAATTCATCATCTATTTCAATTTCTTTTTTATAGGCTTCTTTGTTTATTCTATAGACCTGACTACTAGTATCAAAATAACTCAGTTTTGATTCAAGTCTTTTGACCTCTTTCTCAATTTCATTTGATAGTTGTTCACACAATTCATCATCACTACTGGGCAGTACAAGATTAAAGCGGCTGCCCATTGCATAAAAAGAGTTATGATAAACCTTCATGATATGTAAGCTTAATAAACAATTACAAATATATTTACTCCAAAAAGATACATACTGACAAGATTAGTTCATAATAGTTTACTCGCTTTTTTTATGATCTCTAATTTACCATGCTTTGTCTTCTCAACCGGTATATCAATGCTCAATGTCCCTTGAGAAAGAGATTTACTAGCAATGTCCTTCCCATTCCATTTAACAACATAATCAAAGTCCGGATTCATACAAGCAATAACCGAAGTAATCTTGCTGTTTCCGAAATAAGTAAATTCTGTAGTAAAATGGTCGAAAGACTCATTAAAGGATTTATTCTCAAGCCATAGATCAAAGCCACTATTAAAGTTACCAGGGCGAAAGTAAGCAGAATACCATGTAATTACAGGAGAAGATAATCCTCCGAATTCATGCCAACCTGCACCCCGGCCAGAATCAATTAAAAAGTGTTCCATACAATTATATGAAGCTTCTACTTCTGTCTTCCAGACATCTAATGCTTTTAATGCAATTTTATAAGCAAAGTCGGATTCACCTAGATCCAGCATTGTTTTCCAGAAAAACCACTGATGAGACATCCAGACTGTGCCATTCCAATAGCCATCGATTCTATAATAAGGTGCCGATTGGTCAACAGCAGATAAACCTGCATTTGACCAGAGATGCTTCTCCGACTTCAATGACTCTATTATCTTTTCCTTTTGCTCATTATTACAGATTCCTGCAATTAATGGATAGGCTCCGTCAAATCCCATGTCAAAATTTATTTTATCATTATACTTCAAAATGTGTAATGGATTTCCCATAGTATCATGAACAACATAAGCAAAATACCCGGACTCTTTATCCCACGAATATTTCTGCAGGGCACCGCTAAAGGTTTTAATATCATTGTCATATGCATTTATATCATCTTTTTTCCCAAGATACTCTGCTGCCATTTTCAATATCTTTGCTGTCCTTATGGCCTGAGAAGTATTAATCACGGGAGAGACAGTATTTTCTAAAAGATTGTCATGCGTATACTTCTGCGGCGGCAGATCATCCCACCCGCCTGAATTATAAAAGTAATCCCATGTCTTTAGAATATTGGATTTCATTGACCTGGTTGTTGAGCTTCCTAACCTCCCGGCAAGAAACTCATGATATTGCTTTAGCCTTGGATAAAAATACTCAAGCATTTCTTTTGATTGTATTTTATTCCACAGCTCCAAAAATAAATAGTGCTGCACAGGAACAGGTGATCCATGATGAATAAAAGCTGATTGGGCTCCTGGCTCCTGTGTATATGCATTTAAGTTCTCAATTGCCCTTTTTGTATCAGTCGCTAATAAGCCCAAACCGATAAAACCTGAATCCCATGTATAAAGACAATCCCACCATCTTCCAGGGCAACTATGCCTTATGTATTGTCTCTGAGTGTAAACAGGGTAGACAACATTAGAGAAGAGTGTTGCATTCATTCTCTCAATACTGAACCTGTATTTTTCACCTTCTTTATTACCTTTCATATCCGGAAGATGTTTTTTTGCAGCAAGATAGATCTCATCAAATTTATCCTGAGATGAATTCATTTCCTCTAGAGTTTTTCTAACATCCTCTTTTGTTCCACAGCATATTATAGCATTAAGTACTTTTTTGCTCTTTGGTAAAAGCTCAATTGGCTTTAAGAATATGTTTGTATAATGTCCTAAACCCTCTCCTTCAAAAACCATTTTAACATGTTCGTTTACCATTTGTTTGAAGTAGTCACTCAGTTCGCGTCCATTCCACTGCCGGATTTCAAAAAGATCATATTGCCACAAAAGTCCATAATATAGGTCGATGTCTTCATATTTAAGAATTATAGAATTTTTTGTAGGCCCTTGTATAACCTCTGGTATAGGATTCCATTTCTTTTGTTCTATTTTTATTTGGCTAATTAAATTTGATTCAGTAACTACAAAGCCGTCAATTGCAACTGAACTGCCGCCAAGTGAGGTGAGTTTAAGATCGTAATTCCCAGCTTCAATTTTACCAAGATCTATAACCTCGGAGCTGAACCCATCGTGACCTTGCAGCGTTATTTCACGATTTATTAATCCCTCAGCTTCTAATGTTAGCTTCTTACCTGACGATAATTTGTAACGAATAAATAGTGCAGCATTGCTCAACTTCTTTTCAACTGTTATTTTGTATGATACAAAATCACCTTTATCTAAACCGAAGTTATCACCTATAGCCGATCCATTAATGAAACCATCATCTCTGATTTCCCCGCGCATTTTGCCGTCGTAGACAAGGTCATCCTGTGGTCTGCTCTTAAAAAATCTTAATTCCTTATAATCAAGTGCATCAATCCATTTGGCACCTTCTGGTAGTTTAATTAAACCCGGAAAAATTGGTGTATAGACACTATATTCTTTGATCGGTGGGAAATTTACCGATGCCATGAAATGCAGAGCCAGGTTCTGATTGTTTGTGGTATTATTATTACATTCAATTCTAATTAGCCTTGCCTTTGAAGAGATCTCCGAATAGGAAATATCTGTATAAACCTGGTCTTTCCATTCCAGCTCATGACGGAAGCTGAAGAATTCCAAATTTGGTGAAGCTTCCCAGGGATGATAATCGTTTTCAAATAGGACATTTGGAACAGAAACTTTTCTTCTGTAAAAACCAGGAAATACACTTAAATCAAATCTAATCCCAGACTTTTTATCGGGAATATGAGAAACCCCTATATAGCGTTTTGAATATGGTCCCCAATCAGGTAATGTCAGATCATGGGTCCCTTCTAAATTTCTAAACATAGCTAAATTTGAAGCCGCTTGGGCATGAGTGGCGCTCGAATTTGAAAAAACTAAGAATAAAATGATCAAAAATGCATACTCTTTAATTGTACGCTTTATGAGAGGCTCTGTCTTTGTCGAAGAAGACAATGTTACGTTCATCCAGACTGATTCCTTATTTATCTTTATTTCACTATATACCGAATTCAATCTCTCAGATTATTCCTTATAATGATACCTTCTCTGAGAGATTGCGGTTTTTATGAATATAAAAATAAACTTCAGCCTGAGGGATTACTTGTCCTACAGTTTAATTCTTCGGTTTGTGGGTTAAAAGCTGAAATTTGGACCAAAATACTTAAAAAATGCTCAATTTTCTTCTTTTTTCAGAAATGCTTTTGGCGGAACTCCAAATTGTTTTTTAAATAGTTTGCTAAAATGCGATGGATCTTTGAAGCCGACACTATATGAAATTTCAGTTATTGTCATGCCGGATTCTTTTATTAGTTGTGCGGCTCTTTTAAGACGGATCGCAAATACAAATTCCTGTACCGAATGATCCGTTAGTGACTTTAATTTGTTATATAAGCTGACACGGCTCATCCCAATAAGCTTGCTGAAAGTCTCAACGTTAAATTCAGAATCATCCATGTGTTCTTCAATAATATCAATTGCCCTTTTTAGGAATTTCTGGTCAACTGAGGTGATCTCAATCGAGTTTGGCTCAATCTCTACCAATGCTTTGCCAAGCTTCTTTCTTAGTTTTGTGCGGGTTTCTATTATATTGCGTATTCGCAACAATAACTCAGCCCCATAAAATGGCTTTGTCAGATAATCATCAGCCCCAGTTTCCAAGCCTTCCATTTTATACTCCTGAGAGGAGCGTGCTGTCAATAGGACAACTGCTATATGACTTGTCATTTCAT
Organism: Bacteroidota bacterium; assembly: GCA_030706145.1. GTDB lineage: Bacteria > Bacteroidota > Ignavibacteria > Ignavibacteriales > SURF-24 > JAUZPB01. Next base: position 8,266 of record JAUZPB010000093.1, on the reverse strand, counting down.
TTGTCTTTATTTTCTTGCAAAGTTCAATGCCATCCATTTGCGGCATCATAATGTCGCTTAGTATTATTTCAGGATTGCAGTTTAATGCCTTTTCTAATGCGTCCTGTCCGTTTATTGCTTCTATTATATCAAATTCATTTTCAAGCTCACCTTTTATATAATGGCGCATGTCTGTATTGTCTTCGACTACAAGTACTTTAGGTTTATTCTTGTTTTCTTCTCCATTTTTCGCAGAAGAGCTAGCAGTTTCTATTAGTTCAACTTCATTTTCAGGAAACTTGCTTGATATAAACTGCGACCTGTTTATAAGATCTGACTCATCTACGCCGTCAAAAAGTTCTTCGGTAATAATTGGAATCTTTACTATAAAGGCTGTTCCCACTCCTTCAGTACTTTCTACTCTGATTTTTCCTCCATGTTTTTCAACCATATCTTTCGTTACAGATAAGCCTATACCAGTTCCTCCTACAGCAGTTTTTAGGTGGTCTTTAACTTGATAAAAATTCTTAAATATCTTTTCCAGATTCTTTTGTGCAATTCCAACACCAGTGTCTTTTATCGTAATCTCAAGCCAGTTACTTACCTTAACAGGTCTCTGAAGTCCCAAATCAAGTGTTTTAATTTTCCCGGTTTCAATGCCCGCGATAAAAACCTTTACACTTCCATTTTGCGGTGTGAACTTAAGAGCATTGGATAAAAGATTGAACATTATTTTTTCAATCTTATCGGGATCAAACCACGTTTCAAGTCTGGATATTTCAGTTTTTATTTCAAGATGAATTTTTTTTGTTTCAGCCCGCTCTTCAAAAACTGCAACCTCTTCCTTCAAAAAATCAATTATATCTCCTTTCTTTGGTGCAAAGCTTAGCTGCCCTGCTTCCATTTTAGTAAAGTCAAGTACCTGATTTACCAATCGTAATAGGCGGTGACAGTTTCTGTTTACTAAACTTAAAGGTTTCTTTAATTCATCATCAAGAAGTGGTGATTCAAGAACTTTAAGAAGCGGACCAATAATAAGTGTAAGTGGCGTACGAAGTTCATGAGAGATATTTGCAAACAGTCTGACCTTGGTCTCAGACATTTCTGCAATAATAATATTTCTTGCATAAAGATGTTTTATAAAATATGCAATTATTGCCAAAAATGTTAAGATCAGTATAATAAACCAGGGCTGTGCCCAGATCGGCCTAACTACATAAAACTGAACTTTTGCTGGCATGGGATCAACATTCATGTCTCTATCCCGGGCCTTTACTTCAAATGTATGATAGCCTGAAGGTAGAGATAAAAATATGTCGCTTGTCTTATATGTATAAGCACTCCACTCATTATCATCAATCCTATAAGAATATTGAATCTGATCTGTAGGTGTAAGTTTCCAGGGATCATTTGCTGTCCAGGATAAAATTACATTACCTGGCTGAGCGATCCTTTCCTGAGAGAAAGTAATAATGGTCTTAGGTGGCAATTTGTCAGGATAATATCTCGTTGTTATAAAATCATCGTATGAATCACCAGAAAAACTATCTCTATATAATGCTTTCCTGTACCAGGCAGGTAAATTCTGCTGAACCCATATGCCACCATCTTTAGTTGACTTAATGGAGATACCATCCATCTTTGGTCTTAAAAAACTATGAAAAGAATTTCTTGACCAATTCTTTCCGTCAAAGTGCGAAATGTCACGATTTGTGGCAACCCAAACATTCTGATTTGATATAACTAATATATTGACGATTGTATTGCTCGAAAGTCCATCACTTACTGTATAATGATTCCATTTGTTTGTCTTACTATTTAGAAAGTAAACACCATTCGTACGTGTCCCAACCCATAGATCACCAGTTGAAGATGTCTGAATACAATCAACAAAGCTTGCATTTAACCCAGATGGATCTACTATTCGGGTCCATTTATGCGAATTCAGCGCTAATCTGTAAAAACCTAACTGTCCTACCCAAATAGAATGGTCGCTTGTTTCTCCAATACCATATATACCTGTCAGACTGAAATTGTTATCGGCATAGTAATATTCGTAGCGTATATTATCAAGCTGCCCAACATTCATATAGCGTACAAGGCCGCCTAGTTGTCCTTTCTCAGTAAAAATATCAGAGGAGGATCCAAACCATAATGAGCCATCCATGGCTTCAAATGCTGCACGGCGTTCTATTCCCCAGCCCAATTTAGGATGAATTTGTTTTCTCCATTGCTTGCCATCAAAACATGCTGTTGCTGCTGTCTGGTTGTCGCTTCCTGCTACCCAGATTACACCATTTCTTGAAGCAAGTATTACAACAGGAACATCAATTACTCCGTCTTTTTTTGAATACCTCGTCCATTTGTTCATCTTTGAATCGCATCTAATAACCATACCATCTACAGAAATGAACCACTTGTCTCCATTTTTATCTTCGGTCTGGAAGCTGAGTCCTTTTAATGCAGCCCAATTATTATATGACAGATCAATCCTCCAAACCTCGTTACCCAAACCAATAATAAAAAGATTCTGATTTTTTGATTCATAGAGTATTAAACGGTTTGAAGAAAATGGATAATTACTGCTTTCATACATCTTCCAGCTGCCTGATTTATATACAAGAAGTCTGCCGACTCCAGCTACGCAGACTGAACCATCTTTTAATTCAATTATATCCGAATAAAGATCATCTATGCCATAAAGCGGTTTTGACTTGAATAGCTTCCACTTGTGCCCATTGCTAATGTTGATGCCACCATCATTTTGGCCACTTGCTATAAAGATACTTCCGGAAGATGTAGTTTTTATCAATGGGAATTTTGTCCTGACGTACCCAGGTTCATTATCGACTCTATGCCAAGCAAAACTGTTATTGTTGAATTGCCCGTTGAATATTCTTCCATCTCTTAATCCAAACCATATTTTACCGGAATTATCCTGATGTATACAATAAATATCAAAAGATGCTAGCCTTTTAACTTGTTCAATTACTTCCTTTTTATTGAGGTTGTAAAAACTTCCATCTTCTCTGTAAAGTATCATCTGACCATCTTTTAATCTTATAGCTCCCTGATGGGTCCCAATCCAAATGCTTCTGTCATATGCCTCTAGGATTGGTATCTTGTTAAATGGATGCTCTACAGGGTCACCTAAACCTAATTTTATATCTAGTAATTCCCATTTGCCATTTTTTAGCCGGCTTATTCCTTTTGTTGTACCAGCATATAAATATCCATCGCTTGCAACACATAGTGAAACTACTGCAATATCTGAAGGTTCATTTGTAAATGGATAGAATTTCCAACTGGTACCATTAAAGTAATACACACCACCATTTACACCAAACCATAAAGATCCTTTTGGATCTTCAATCATACATCTGCATCCTTTTCCTATTAGTTCGGAAAATCCTTGCCAGCGCCATAGTTCAGTAAAGGGATTAGAATAACGTGGGGTATATGAATTTGTTGTTTGAGTGGCAAAAGTATTATGGGAAATTATAATGCAGAAAAACAGTAAAGTAAATAATCGTCCAATGATTCTTCTGATCTGACTGGCATTCATAAAAATTGAAGAATAGGTGGAAACTAAATCAAAAATTCGAAAATACTTTTTCAAGTTTAGTTCGCTCCATAATATTCAGCGATTTTGTGTTAAGGGTAATTGAATGTGAAGCATCCTGAATTCAAATAATAATTTGTTCAGATGATCATTTACTAAGATGATCAGCCTTTTAGTTTATTTAAACTCATATCACATATTCCCTTTTAGTTGATCTGAAAATAATAAATTAAAAATCGCATATCAATAGTTTGATTTCTTATGACTCAAAGTCGCATTTTATTATAATGTAAGTGAGTAAACAAAAAGTGTTGCGCGATTTCTAACTGGAAAGCTGCTTAAAGGCAAACTCTTAAACCTATCCAAATTTAACTACAATAAATTATCATTTCTAAATTATCATTGAAGATTTTACTATTGTACACCAAAAATAAATGCAGGAACAAGTATTAAAATTTAATGGGGGATATATTGTAGCTGTGATTTTGGCAAGATACTTTCGTATTAAGAGCAAATGGAAATGATTCCCTCTAATAAATAAAAAAAAGAGGCCAAATGGAGAAGTTTATCTTAGCATTAGATCAGGGAACAACAAGTTCAAGGGCTATTATATTTGACAGAAGAGGAAAAATCAAATCAATGGCCCAGAAAGAATTTAAACAATTTTATCCTCAGACTGGCTGGGTTGAACATGACCCTCTCGAGATATGGTCATCGCAGCTAGAGGTCCTGACTGAAGCAATGAAAAGTTGCAGATTGGATGGAAAATCAATTGCAGCAATTGGTATTACAAACCAAAGAGAGACTACCGTTATTTGGGATAAGCAAACAGGCCTTCCAATTTATAATGCAATTGTCTGGCAGGATAGAAGAACCTCAGAATATTGCACCGAGTTAAAAAGAAAAGGAGTCGAAGAAAAGATTAGATCGAAAACTGGATTGTTGCTTGATGCATATTTTTCTGCTACAAAGGTCAAATGGATCTTAGATAACGTCAAAGATGCCCGCGAAAAAGCCGAGCAGGGAAGACTGGCATTTGGCACAGTAGATAGTTGGTTGATTTGGAACCTATCAGATAAAGCAATTCATATTACAGACATAACAAATGCTAGCCGTACCATGCTATTTAATATTCATAAAAAAAAGTGGGACAGCGAGCTGCTTGAAATGTTTGATATACCTGCATCAATTCTGCCAGAGGTAAGATCATCAAGCGAAGTTTATGGAAAGACAAAAACTGAGATTCTAGGGCTAAATATACCAATTAGTGGAGTTGTTGGTGATCAGCAATCAGCTCTGTTTGGACAGATGTGTATTTATCCTGGCATGCTGAAAAATACTTATGGCACAGGCGGTTTCCTTATGCTTAACACAGGTGAAAGACCAATTGTTTCCAAAAATAATTTGCTTACTACGGTCGCCTGGGAAGTTAATGGAAAAGTAACTTATGCACTGGAAGGAAGCATATTTGTCTCAGGTGCAGTCGTCCAGTGGCTAAGAGATGGATTGGGAATAATTAAATCATCTGCTGAGATTGAAAACCTCGCAGGTACAGTTAAGGATAATGGAGGCGTGTATTTTGTTCCTGCCTTTACAGGCTTAGGAGCTCCTAACTGGGACCAGTTTGCCCGGGGCGTAATCTTTGGATTAACACGTGGGACATCGTCCGGCCATATTGCAAGAGCAGCAATTGAATCTATTGCATTTCAAACTCTTGATGTGCTAAAAGCAATGGAATATGACTCGGAAATCAAAGTCTTGGAGCTGAGAGTTGATGGAGGGGCAACAATAAACAATTTGCTAATGCAGATCCAGGCTGACATTTTAGATATTCCGATTATCAGACCAAAAGTATCTGAAACAACTGCACTTGGGGTAGCCTATCTTGCTGGACTTGCCGTTGGCTACTGGAAAGAAATTGAGGAAATTATAAATCAGTGGGAAGCTGATAAAAAATTTGTACCACAAGCCAATAGAGAACACATTATTCGCTCGATAGATAACTGGAATAGGGCAGTAGACAGATCGAAAAACTGGTTAAAAGATGAAACTGCCTTAAAAGAGTTTTCATTATAGCCCCGTGAGTAAACTGCATCTTATTAGAACACTTTTTGTTCAACTTGAGTTGGAGGATTAAATGATTCCTTTTATAGGAGAAATTATTGGTACGATGCTCCTTATTATTTTAGGAGAAGGTGTCGTCGCCAATGCTTTGTTAAAAGATACTAAAGGCAATAACAGTGGCTTAATTGTAATAACTTATGGATGGGCACTTGGAGTATTTGTAGCCGTTTTCTGTGTGGGCTCTATGAGTGGGGCACACCTAAATCCGGCTGTTACGATTGGCCTGGCAATGGTTGAGAAATTTAGCTGGCAAAAAGTACCTATTTATATACTGGGGCAAATGATTGGTGCAATGCTGGGCGCTATTGTTGTCTGGGTCCATTATAAACAACACTTTGCAATTACTGAAGATAAGAATTTGAAACTTGCTGTGTTTTGTACTTCACCACAGATCAGATCAATTCCCAATAACCTAATGTCTGAAATCATTGGAACCTTTGTTTTAGTGCTGGGTGTATTATTTATGGCAGCTCCTGAAGTTGGAATAGGTGCTGTTTCAGCTTTGCCGGTTGCTTTTCTTGTCCTTGGCATTGGTGTCTCATTAGGCGGTACAACAGGTTATGCAATTAATCCTGCACGGGATTTAGGACCAAGAATAATGCATGCTTTTCTTCCTATTCCACAAAAAGGAGATAGCGATTGGAAATATGCCTGGATACCTGTTGTAGGTCCCATACTTGGTGCTGTTCTGGCAGCTCTTGTTTATTTACTGCTGCACTAAAATTTTTTTTTGAAATAAGTGAGTAAGTATTATACAGGATTTTTTTTGAAGCTTTAGCTTAGCTTGCAGAGGAAATATCCCCCGGCCAGTTTACCATTGAACCGGGGGATAAGTTTATCATTTGGGAGTTCTCTACAAATTGATATCACTCATTTCTTTTATCTTTATATTTCTGAAGGAAACCTCATCTCCATGGTCCTGTAATAAAATGTAACCTGATTCAAAATTCCCAAAATTCGGCCAAATCTTATATTTGCTATAAGCTACAAATGCATCCCACATTTGTGTCCCGCGAGTATATTCCACAACTTTTATCCCATTTAAATAATGAGTAACATGTTTTCCATTTACTACGATCTTTGCTCTGTTCCATTCGTATGGATTCTGTCGTTTAGGAGTGTTTTCATTCGGGTTATAATACTGAGCATTTGCAGGGATAAGGTCATACAAAGAGGCTAATGTCCTGTTGCCATTAACTCCTAGCTTTGCATCTGGATGAAGAGAATCATCAAGGATTTGGAATTCACATCCAATTGCCGATCCTTCACCTTTATTCAGATCAGGCTGTACAAAATATTTGATCCCGCTATTTGCTCCTTTTGTTATCTTAAAGTCTACTTCCAGTTCAAAGTTTTTATACATCTTTGTCGTTATTATATCTCCGCCATTTCTTGATTCATATCCGCCGCTATTTAAGACTGTAAGAATTCCATTTTCTATTTTCCATCCTTTTTCAGGAAAAGCATCGAGTTTTGCTCCGCGCCAGCCGTTAGTAGTTTTACCATCCCATAATAACTTCCAGCCTTCTTTACTCTCTCGTTCTGTAAGTGTATTGTTAAGATAACTTATCTGTGGGATTTTATTTGAAGGAGAATTCTTTGCCTTATCAAGATTTTCCGTTTTTATTCTCATGTTTTTAAACTGAACAGTTTTGTTTTCTTTTGTAGGGTCGTCTCCGATACTGTGCACTTGAAGTGCAATGAATCCTTTTGATGTCATTTCATCTATTATATCAGCAGTAGGTATTCCGTTAACCCAAATGCGAATGTTATTGCCAATTGCTTCAACTCTGAATTTATTCCACTGCCCGTTTTTGAATGCGGATTTTGCCTTTCCATTGCATTCAAGATTATAGAGCCATCCACGCCTTTGCTCATCATAGATCCCACCGGTCCAGGCTCTTTTTGACCCATCAATTTCTACCTGATAACCATGAACAACACCATTTTTGTATTCAGGCAGACTATTACTTCTAATCTGTACACCCGAATTTAAATCAGCATCTATTTTAGCTTCAAATTCGAGAATAAAGTTATCGTATTGCTTTTCAGTAGCTAGAAAAGTATTTGGAGAGTTAATCTTGGAAATACCTTCAATTATCCCATTATTTACCTTAAATTCAGCATTACCATTTAATACTTTCCAACCATCAAGATTTTTGCCGTTAAACAAATTTTTCCAACCATTGTCTTTTGCACTTAGAGTAAGGCTAGTCAAAATTGTTATTGTAATTACTACGAGAAACTTTCTCATAATTTATCCTTCATTATTTTTGTGAAAAGAATATCCAACATATTTTAATAAATTCAAAAAAATTCCTCTCAAAGGGGGAGTAGTCCTGAGAGAGGAATATAAAGAAATAAATGTTAAGAAAACGAGATTAGTTATTAAGCAATTAAGAAACATAATAATAAACCAAAGAACAATTAAAACAAATAATCAGGTTAAATCTTATACATTATTTCAGGATTGTCAATTTCTTAGAGAAAGAGAACATCTTACCATCAGAAGCAGTTGCATTGAGAGTATAGATGTAAATACCGCTAGGAATTCCAGAGGCATTAAAGTTAACAGAATGAGTTCCAGATTCTATTTGTCCC
>JAUZPB010000092.1 GCA_030706145.1 Bacteroidota bacterium | reverse complement strand
TAATTAAATGGAATCACCTAACTTACATTTACAATTTTAATGCCACTGAAATATCGATAAATCACAGTGAAAATCCCGTTTCCCTTTTGAAAATGTCCCTCTTTAAAACAAATGTAATTTTGGTGTCTCAAATAAATACAAGCAAAAAGTAAAAAGGTAAGTCTCAACAAAAACAAATAATGAAACAAGCTTTACCTTTTTACTTTTATAACTTTTATACTTTTTTCAACTAGCTAATAAGCTATTAGATATTATATTTCTGCTTTTTGAATCTTTATTTTACTTTATTGTATTCATTCATCAGAGCCTGGAAAAGTAATTGTCCGACTCTTGTAGCCCCTTCATAAGTTAAGTGGCTATAATCCTTAAAGGCCAGTGGAGGGTTAGCACTAACCCACTGTTCCATAGAGTTTTTTCCACCCATGGCCTCATACATATTCCAAAAAGCAATTCTATTTTTATCAGCAATTGTTTTCTGAGCTTTTATAAGCTGCATTACACCGGCATGAGTAACAAATCTTGAGCCCTGTTTTTCACTCTTATCGCCAACGCTGATTAAGAGGAAGCTGGCATTTGGGAATGCTTGTTTTAGATTATTTATTACATTATCCATTTTGTTTACATACCAGGCATAATCATTTTGCTGGGCAGTTAAAACATTAAGGCCGAACTGCAAAATTATAAGCTTATAATTTAAGATGTTATTAAAATCTTTCATTATATGGACAGGAATATCTGTAATGGAAACGCCGGAATTACCTCTTAAGGGGAAGTTATCGACATAAACGCCACTTCCATTTTCAAGGCTTACCCCATAAAACACTGTATTGCCGCATGAAGAAAAATTAACCTGAACGCTATGAGCGTCGCTTGAAGAAGAGATCGTAATTTCTTTTACAGTATTTCCCGGTTGAAGTTTTACGGATTGGACAGAACCATTATTAAAGCTATACTTAAGAGTTGCATTGTTGCTAGCATTTGTATAATAGATCTTAGCAACCTTAAAGCTTTTAAGCCATTTTGAATAGTTTGAAACTTCGAATTTTACCCAGCTATTTTCAACTGCACAGTAAGCAGATCCATTTAATCCGACAGGCAGTTTATCAGGGTTTCTTGTAAATATAGAAGAAGCTTTCCAGTCACTTGAAAAACTCTGGCGAGTTGATTTTCTGAACTGAACATCAAAAGAATTCATAGAAAGAAATCCAGCTCCATTTCCACCAAATTTCTGCTGAAGGTATTCTCTTAAGTCAGAGCTAATAAGGTCGCCTTCAATAATTGAATCGCCGAAGTGAGCAATTCTCATTTTCTTTGATCTGGCTTCTTTCAGAGCGTTAAAGAAATATCTGAGCTGGCCAACATCACCCGTAATAGGAGTTTGAATACCGGGCATTCCTGAACTTGAAGAGCTCTGATTGTCGATAGATTGATTAAACTTAAAAGCGCTTGCAGTTAAAAATAAGACTACAATTAAAGTAGAATAAGCTACTAATTTGTAATTAAATTTTTTCAGCATGTAAATTCCCTTCAAAATTTGTGTAAAAAAATTGGCCGATAATTAATAAAATATCACTAATAATACAACCATCGGCTTAAAAGTAATTCAAAACAAAGAGTTAAAAACTCAGATAAGCCGAAATATATGTAGATAAATAGTTGTAAGCTGAATCATCTCTATACGTTCCGCCGGCAGTAATAATGCCGCTTATCGTCAAATACTTAAAAGGTTTGTAAGATACATTTCCAGAAATCTCGCGCAGAATATAATCGCTTGCTGGAACATAACCTACTTTACCTCCAATATTCAGAGAAAAGTCCTCAGCTTTATTCAAATTCCATTCAGCCCATATACTATGTGATTCAAAATTATGAGGGGAATAATAATAGAAATCTCTATTTAATTTAAGGCTTAGTGATCTGGCATAGTTAATGAAATTATATTCATAACCTACAAATAATTCCGGTATAAAATTTCTTGCAATTCTAAGCTGGAAATCGTTTCCAGCATTACCATCTGTAAGTTTCAGGTAACTGAAGTAACCCGAAAACTTCATTCCCAGGCTACTATTATAATAGCCAGAGAATTTAAGGCGGTCGGCTGTAATTCTATATTGATTCTGCCCTTGCCCTCTGTCCATGAGATTAACCAGGTAAGGAGAATAAAGCATCAGCCCTGCATCAGTTTTTTCATAAGTTCCGCTTAACTGATATACTTTTTCATTTTCATATTTAATTCCCGCATCCATAATACTACGGTTTTTCATTCCCTGGTAAGTCAAATTACCAAGTCCGCAATTTAAAGTAAGCCTGTCGATTGGTCTTAAGTATACCTGTCCTTTGAAAGTCGTAAAGTTTTTCTTTACGCTGTAATATTCATAATCTCCCTGCAGTGTACCTCTTGAGAAAGAAGCTCCTAAGGTCAAAAAGCTAGTCAGTCCAAGATCAAGAGAGCCCGTTGTACTGTTTAGCTGAAAGCCCATATTGTCCCAGTAATATGCATACTGAGGGAAAATGCCGATATAATTAGGGAAAGATGACAGAAAGCCATATAGTCCCGAAACTGGCAGCCATTTAATTCTTTGTTGTACCAGTGCAATTTTAGTCGAATCGGTTGTCTTGCTAAGGAGGTTTTCAAGTATGTCTTTTGACTCGCCATATTCATGCATCTTTTCATATGACTCAGCCAGATATATCTGGACATCGAAGTTATCGGGCTGTTCTTTGTAAAGCTTTTTTAGTTCTGTTAATGCAACCGTAGAATCTGCGCCCCAAAGAATAGTCTTAGCCCGCATTAGGGCCAGATCAAAATCATATTCCTGGCTTAGAAGCTGGTCATATACTTCAATTGATTTACTAAAATTTTTTGCACATGCGTTAACATCGGCATATTCGGCCAAAACCAACCTGCTTGGACTTGGAGTCTTTGATAGATATTCGTTGTACTTTTCAAGGCTGGCAGTATAGTTTTTCTCTAAAGCAAGATTTCTTCCTTCAACCAAGATTTCAAAAATCTTTGTCTCTTCCATAGCAAGTACACGGAAATCATAATATATCTGGAGCTCTTTTACATTCGGATGTTCAGGATTCATGGCTTTTGCCTGTTCAAGGTAAACCTTTGCTGTATCCATTTCCTTGCGTTTAATATAAAGAGAGCCTAGTGCAATAATAGGATCTATATTTTCGGGCTGTTTGGAGGAAACATTCTTCAAATATTTTTCTGCAAGATCAAAATCCTGGTCAGTCCAGACAGCAATTTGACCCCTGAGAAGCTGATACTCAAGATTTTCGGGATCCTTCTTTAGAAGAAGATTCATTGGATCTAAGGCTTTTTCAAACTCCCTGTTCCATGCAAGGATCTTAGCATAAAGAAATCTTACATCTAAAGCCTCATTTTCAGAGACATTTGACAAGTACTTTTCAAGCACACCCTGAGCATTTTCATAATCACCCAGATTGGAATAAATTGAAGCAAGTTTCTTAACCAGCTCTTTATCGTTAGGTTTTTTAGCGAGCTGATCGGAATACTGTTGGGCTTTTTCTTTATAAAGATTTGTTCTAAATGAAATCACACTATCAAAAAGAGCCCGGTAGCTTTCATTATCGGCATTACTTTTAGTAAGTATCTGTGCCTGCTGATAAGCCTCCTCTGCCCTTTCATTTTTCATAAGTTCATTTACCAGAAGTACTCTTGTTTCATTATCATCTGGTTTACTCTTTAGTAAGCGGTAATACTTATCAATAGCAAATTCCTGTACAGGCTTCTGAACCTTTCCGTGCCCTTTTTTACTTCTTGTCGTGTCTGTCCATTCAAAAATATAAGGCTTACCTTTAGCCTGGTTAAGGCCTTCCTGAGCTTCTTCAAAGAAAGGTTTAATAGCCAGTGCTTTTTCAAATGCCTGAATAGCAAGTTTATTTTTCCCAAGCCACATTGTAAAAAAGCCGTAGCGGGACCAAAGCCTTTGGTCATTGGGGTAGCGCTGGGTATAAGTCTTAAGTATCTTTTCACCTTTAACCAGGTGGTTATTTTGTCCTAATATCTCACAATATCTAATTATCTCATCTGGAGAGGCATCTTCCCTTTTCAAATACTCATCATACCATTTTTCAGCTTCCTGCCAATTTCCCATATCTTTCATTGATTTACCGATCTCAAGGTAGTTAACGCCAGCTTTGGGATTAATTGCAATCTCACGCTTATGACCTTCAATTTTCTTATTGAGAGAAGAGTTCTGAGTTTTTTCAACGCGGGCAAGGTTTTGCTGTATTTCTCTATTGTTAGGAGCAAGTTTCAGGGCACGTCTTAGGTCAAGAACAGCATCGCTATTCTGTCCTCTTTTTTCATAGCAAAGAGCGCGAAGGTTATATCCATCGGCATTACGCGGGTTTGCAGCTATATATTTATTGAGCATTTCAATAGCCTCACCAAACCTGCCATTTCTAATATGAACGATAGCTTCCCTCTTCTGCTGATCAGAAGAATTCTGGGAAAAGGAAGCCTGGAAGGATCCCATAGACAAAACTAACAATATCAGGTATATGTATTTCATTAATATGGACTGCGTCTATTAATTGAATCAAATGAATTTCGTGAATTTTTTGTTTCCCCAATTACATAATTCATCAGTGTATCTGCATTTTCTACACTTTCATCAATTTCGATAGATAAAACAGAAACATATTGAAGAACAGTTTTAATATAATTAGGATCATTACTTGGAAGATTGCTTTGAATCTTAGAGATAAGCGCAGGAATAGCCTTATTATCACTTCTTAAAAGAAGGACAATAATCTTATCCTCACATACGCAAATCTTATCTTTTTTATCAGTAGCCAATCTTATTGCATTTTGAAGCTGGTTAACGGTAAGCAATCCAGCCTGCTCAGCCTCTTTATCAAGCTTAAAGGAAACAAGGTTAAATACCTGTCCGGTACTTTTATACAATGCTATCTGATTGTTAAGAAGTAACAAAAAGTCATTATATTCATACAGATTAGAAAATGAGTAAGGCTCTGCAGAAGCAGTATCGAAGTTTGCAAGAGACATATACCGGGAATCCTTTACCTGTGGCCTTAGCGACTGTGGCTGCATTGATATCGGCTGATGCTGCATAACTGGGGGTTTGTAATCAGTTACAATACCTTTATAAGGTTCAATCATATAATTGGCAACAAACTGACCTTCTGTATGTCCAACATTAGGAGTAATGATCATTTTCCCTAAGTTAGATCTTGCATCATTTACAAGTGTTCTTTTCTGCAGGTAAAGAGTTGCAGTTACAAACTGGCTTAAAGTATCGACAATTGACTGTGCAACCGGAGTTGCAGGTTCACCAATTATAAAAAGACTTGTAATGTCCTTTTGCTCGTTTTTTTCAATAGTCTGAAGAAAGGTTTCTCTTAAGAGATTAATATTTTCAAAACCGACATAAGGCGTGATCTCATCAAAAACAATCCTGCTAGGCATAAACTGTTCCACCACAGTCGAAATATCTTTCATATATTCGACCAGGTATTCATCAGGATTGCGCAAGTCATAAACATCAGCAGGCGGAGCGACTCTGACGACAACGATCATGTTTTCATTCATATATGTCTGTAGGTCAAAATTAATTGACGCAGCATGAATCATCAGATCTTTCGGCCTCATATTGGTAAAATAAAGGCAGATTTCCTTTTGTCTGACGGCTTCCATTGCAAACTGCAATCCAAGAAGAGTGCGGCCGGATTTTCTAGGACCGATCGTAAGATAAGTCCCACCCTTATAAAAGCCTCCCCAGGCCTGATCGACCAGTGATATGCCAGTATTAATCAATTGTACATTCCCTTTCATCATAAATCCAAAATTCTTTAATTGTTAAAAATATCAATTATTATGCCTCATAAAAGATCATGATTTGCTCAAAATCTGTACTATGATAGAAAATGAAATGATCCATTTTGAGAATCGGACATAAAAGAGTCTCAAAATAAAACAATACCGCAAAATCTTTCATTTATTAAAAGGAATTAAACAGATTCAAGATCAGAAACTACAAAAAGGCAGTGTCAACCAGGCAAGCAACATAAGCAAATTAAACAATAAATTCATCTCATCGGATCTCTTGAGTGCAACAAAACCAATTATATTAACTGCACTAGTATAATATTTACACTTTTAATCAGAGATTCAACTTTTTTTCAATTTTTTTTTATTTTTTTTTATTTTTTTTCAAAATTATTTTCTGTCTGAGAAAAATCCCATTACAAACAGTGCAGTTGCATTAGTTGTAATAGTAGGCTCATTGGTAAGAAAATCGTTTCTATCGTCATGATAGACTAGTCTAGAGGTCTGAAATTGTTTTAGCCTATCTGTCTGAGAAAGTTTAATCTTAAAATCCGCGAACTTTTTTGCAGTCACAGCCCCAGAGGCAACTGCTCCAGGTAATCTTCCATTATTAAAATAAGCAACTTGCGAATGGAAATTTCTGGGATAGAAGCTTCCGATGCCCTGGATAAAACTTACTCCCCACTGATTCCGTCCAAGTATGTAGTCTCTTTGAAAGACTGCCAGAGAGTCAAATGTGTTTTCAGATGTCAGGCGCCTGTAAAGTATTGCCTGAAGCGCAGCACCAAGAACGGCGTTATTCGATCCCCAGCCATCCTGAACAGCACAACCAAAGAGGTCTTTATTTTTATTGTCATTAAACTGTTTTAAGTTCGCAGCAATATACTCTTTGAATTTTGGATCAATAGAGGCAAGTCTGTAGTGGGCAAAAGAGTTAATATCGCCCCAGCTCCACCAGAAATCAGAGCCGGCTTTTCTTGCAAGTTCAGATGCTTCTGTAAGGTAATCTTTATATTTAGTCGTATTGTAAAGCTCTATAGCCCCAAGTGCCAGTTTTCCAAAATATTTCGAATCCTGATACATACCACTTGGACTTTTATCCAGATCAGGGACGTTATATCTAATTAAAAAAAGCTCTTTTGCAAGAGAGAGGCATTTATCAGAAAATTCATTATAATGAAGTTTATCTTTCCATATCCTTGCAGCTATTGCCATAGTAGCTGTATAAATACCAATAAGGTTTTTCCCCATTCCAGTGAAGGCAGGCCTATCGTTTGCAAGCTGGTCGGCCTCAGGTCGCCTCCATCCCTGGTCATGGTCGCGCATATCCTGAACTTGCGTTATAAGCTTATTTTTTGAATAATTAAGCCTTATAAGCCAATCCAGACCAACTTTAGCTTCTTCTAGTATATCAGGAACACCATTTTTATTATTGTCAAAACCAAACCTGACCGGGTCAAAATCATAAGCAAATAAAAGCGTATAAGTCGTAATAGCGGCAGTATTTAAGAACTTTACATAATCGCCTGCATCATGCCAGCCTCCAGTAACATCAACTTTCCCCATTTCCACTTTATTTCCAGAGATTACCCTTGAAGCATCATCCGGATGACAAACAGGATGTTCCATAGGATCAGTATAGCCGCACCTTTGTACTTTAAAGAATAACATCAGCGAGTCCACGACAGCGTTATAAATGTTGCTGCCTATCTGAAAGTCAAATGACCTTTTACCTTCAACACTTAGAAAATATTCGCCTGATTTTTTGATGCCAGAAAAGTTTATTTGATAAGCAAACTTAAAATTATCAATGCCCGATTGTTGGCTTTTCTGCAATTGGCCAGAAAAGACCTTAATTTTTGAAGAAGCATCGATTAAAGTAAAAGACTTCCCATCGAGGTTTTTATTGGATAATACAATTGCAGTTTTTATTTCCCAGGGAAGAAAACCAGCCTGGTTTACTCTTATATAAATTTGTTGCGGTAAAACTCCTTTGGTTTCAAGAGTAAAAGGGAGAAGAAAAAGTAATAGAAAAATTATTTTTTTCATTTCAGCCTTTCTTTAAAGAGGAAATGAGCATGGTACAGGTTTTCAAAAGGTACTGCAAAAAACGGGAGCAACTTTTTTTCTCCCGTTTTTCACAAAAGATAGATACAAATTCAAAGATTAAAAAACTATAGTTTTACAATTCCAAGACCCGGCCTGTCTGTCGGAGTAACTTTACCGTTTATAATCTTTGTACCGTCATAAACATCGTTGCTAATTAGCAGCGCACCGTCAAGATCTGCCCAATCGACCATAGGTGAAAGCTGTGATGCTGCAGAAATGGCGCATGAAGTTTCAGTCATACACCCAAGCATAACCTTCATGCCTAAAGCTCTTGCCAAGGTCATCATCTTATGAGCCTCGCGCATACCGGTACTTTTCATAAGTTTTATATTAATTCCGGAATAGATTCCCTTAGCTTTATAAACATCCTTAAGTCTCTGAACACCTTCATCGCCAATAATTGGAAGAGGGCTATGCTCTGTAAGCCAAGCAATGTCATCAGCCATTTCCTTCGGCATAGGCTGCTCGACAAAAAGGACATTCTTTTCCTTAAGCCAGTTTATCATATCAAGAGCATATTTCTTATCTTTCCAGCCCTGGTTTACATCTACAGTAATCGGGGTATTTGAAACTGATCTTATGGTTTCAATCATTTCTTTATCATTATCTCTGCCCAGTTTTACTTTTAGCACCTTGTATTCGGCAGCTTCTTTTGTCTTCTGTCTAACGACGTCAGCCTTATCAATACCAATAGTAAATGAAGTATTTGGAGTTTTGTCTTTATTAAAGCCCCATATATTATACCATGTTTGATTTAAGAGTTTACCGATCAGGTCATGAAGAGCAATATCAACAGAAGCTTTGGCAGCAGGGTTGCCTGGAGCAATAGAATCAATATCAGAAAGAATATCTTCGAGTTCAAATGGGTTGCGGTAGCGGCTCATGTCGACTTTAGATAAGAAGGCCTGAACGGTCTCGTGTGATTCTCCCAGATAAGGAGGCATTGAAGCCTCGCCATATCCTGTTATTCCTTCATACTCGATCTGAGTAAGGACGACAGGTGTTGTAGAACGGGAGTTAGTTGCTACAGTAAAAACATGCCTTAGCTCGAGAGTATAAGGCTTAAAGGATAATTTCATTTTTCCAGAGTTCATAGTATTAATATTTTTATTGGCAAATATGTTTTTAGCAAAACTTTTCTTAACAAAGCCGCTCAAAAGAGCTGAACCAGCAATTAGTCCTGAAGTCTTCAGGAAATTTCTTCTGTTTTGTTTCATTTTTCTACCCTTGTACTGAGTAATAAATCTTTTAAGAGAACGACGTCATTTTTATTTAAAGAAGTAAGAATTCTTCTGGCTTTTAAAAAAGTATTAAATCTATATTCACTGAAGTTTTCTTTTGTCTTATCAAGACTGTTAATTCTAACTCTTCCAGAGGAATGAATGAACTCACCATTTCCTATATACATACCAACATGAGTAGCTTTTTCTTTTGTTGTAGCTGAAGCTTTAGTTCCAAAGAAAAGAAGGTCACCTGGCATAAGCTTATCAAATCCATCTTTTGTATCAACCGGATCACCTGCATTTACCTGCTGAGAGGCATCTCTTGGTAAAACAACCCCATTTAGATAATAGACAGACTTTGTAAAGCCGCTGCAATCAACACCCTTAGTTGAAGTACCTCCCCAAAGGTAAGGAAGCCCCATAAAGGTTTTTGCAGTTTTAATAAGGTTATCTGCATTAAGGTCAATACTGTTTAACCATTCATCATATTTTTGACAATATTTAGATGGAATAAAAGCAATTCTGTTATCAGGATAAGCAACTTTGCAGAATCCATCTTTTTCTTCGATCAACCTTAGAATACCACCTTTTGTTATATCAGAAACAGTCTGCGAGCTTTCATCTGCTTTGGAATATGTAAGTCCATAGAAAGCAGTATAAATTACTTTCTGAGAATTATTCCATTCATCAAAGGTCTTCTTATCCATAAGTTCAACAGCATCTGCATCTGTCCAAGAGATATATTTATCAGGAGTCTGAATAAAAAGCCAGCCATGACTTTTCTTATAGACTCTTACAGGAAATCCGAGTAATGCCTGAGTGGCCATTTCAGCAGAGTGTTCGGAATTAGACCTGATGTTTGCTACAGATAAATTTATAACTCCATAGACCTTATCATTCAGTTCTTTTGAAGGAAGTACTTCAATTTTATCTGATACTTTATAATCATGTTTTTTCAGCTCATCAAGCAGTTCAGCTTTTGCTTCGGTTAAATTTGATTCACCGCTTAAAGTAAAACTATTAGCTGAAATTTGTTCAGCCTGTACATTAAAAATAGCGACTCTTTTATCAGGGGCATATTTTTGTTTTACTTTTGTTATTATTTCATTTAATTGAGTCATTTTAGTATTCTCTTGTGCTGATATGAAACCTTGTAGTGAGGCAAAGAATAGAATAAAAGCAAATATAACTTTTCTCATATGGCATAAAATTAAATTTTTTGTTTCCCTGAAAAATTGATGGTCACACTTATTTAAGCCAGCAGGAAAGCTTCTGTTATAAAAAGACCAATTATTTCTTAGGGAGTGTTTTATTTTTGTGCCACTAAATTAGTAAATTTCCGGGTAATTAGTAAATTACTAAAAGAAGAGAATTTAAACTATTTGCAGGAATTCAATACTTGAATGCATAATTGATCAATGTTTCTGAGGAATTGTAAATGTAAAACGGCTTCCTTCCCCTGCTTTTGTAATAACAGTAATACAGCCGCCATTTTTCTCAATAAATTCTTTGCAAAGCTTAAGGCCAAGTCCAGTCCCCATTTCATGGTCGGTTCCCTTTGTAGTCAGCTTTTCTCCTATTTTAAAGAGCTTTTCTACATTCTCAGGGCTAATGCCAATTCCGTTATCAGTAACGCTAACCTCTATACAATTTGAACAGCTGCAGGCAGTCAAAGTTATCTTGCCGCCTGAATTTGTAAATTTTATTGAATTTGAAATAATGTTTCTTAGGACAGTATCAATCATGTTTCTGTCTGCAAAAGCTATCAGTCCAGACTGCAGCTCAATCTCAAGACGAAGGTTCTTTCTTATAGCATTAGCCCTATAGAGCTGCCTTATTTCTTCGGCCAGTTCATTAAAACTAAAGTTTGAAGGTGCAAATTCCATTCTGCCCAGCTGAAACCTTGACCACTGAAGCAGGTTTTCAATTAGACGGAAAACACCTGTTGCCGATTTATTAATATTTATGGCGAAGTCCCTTATTTCCTCTTCGCTCAATTCATCAAGATAATTTGCAAGATATTCAGAAAAACCCAGCAGCGCAGTAAATGGGCTCTTAAGGTCGTGAGCAATTATTGAGAAAAACTTATCTTTATCGGCATTAAGCTTTTTCAGTCCCTCTTCATAATGATGCCTGTCTGTAATATCCTCGCCAATACTAGTAAGACCAATAACATTATTATTATGATCATTTACAGGAGTGCTGTTCCAGGAGATCATTTTCTCATCGCCAGATTTAGTCAGCAAAGAGCTTGTATAATGCCTTGGCACTTCATCTTTAGCAATATTTTTCAGGTAATGCAGGCGCATGTCCTCGGGTTCGGTCTTTGGGAAAAATGTCATAAACCAATTTTTCCCTATTACTTCATCTCTATCCCAGCCCGTAAGCTCTAAGAAGAAGTCATTGCAGAAAGTTACAATTCCGCTTTTATCAATAATAACAGCAATAAGCCTTATATTCTCTAATATTTCCCTGAACCTTCTTTCGGATTTTTCTAATGACTCCTCCATCTTTTTTCTTTCTGTTATGTCATGGGATATGCCGATTATGCCAATAATATTTCCATTTTCGTCTTTAAAGGGAAGTTTATCTGTGTGTGTCCATACAATGCCATTATTAGAGGAATAAACCATCATATCGTTATGCACGGACAGGCCTGTTGAAATAACCTCATCATCTCCCTTTATATATTCATCTGCAAAATCATGGAAAAGTTCCGGACTACTTTTGCCGATCCAATCAGATTGAGGAATACCTGTAGAATCAGCAAGAGCTTTATTTACATATATATACTTATCGTGCAGATCCTTGACATAAACATAGGCAGGAATTGTATCAAAAATAATTTGCATTCCATTTTGAGACAATTTCACAGAGTTATCCCTTGTTTTCCTAAGAAACTCATGTGCTAAAGTTTCAGATGCTCTTATGACTTCATGATCCACAAAATGTTCCATAAAATATCCAGACAAAAACAGTTAGAAGATTCATCAATATTAAAACTGGAAATAAATAAACGGCTGAATTTCAGCAGATCTAACCTGAATAACCAGCCAGATCATTGCAGCAAGCACAATGGCTTTTCCAATTAAAGGTGTTCTGCTGAAATATTCCTGGAATCTGATCTCCCATGATTTAGGTACAAAGTGAAGAATAAATCCAAGTATAATCATAGCAGTAACAACCGGATATCCTGGAACGAACTGTAAGAATACGCTAGCATGGAAGAATGTAAAGATCTGCGTAAAGACTTGCAGTGCTGTTTCAAAAGAATTTGCACGGAAGAATACCCAGGCAAAAGCAATAAGGTTAAATGTAACAAATGTCTGGAAATATCTAAGCAGTTTTGAGTTCTTTATTCCAAGCTTGGCATATATATAATTTTTTGGTTTTTTTGTAAACAAAGCAAAAGCCATAAAGAAACCGTGCAAAGCTCCCCAGAAAAGAAAAGCCCAGCTTGCCCCATGCCATAATCCGCAGAGGACAAATGTTACAACAAGAGCCATTGCATTTCCAAGAGTCCTAAGGTCTCTAAACTTCATCTGAAGAGGTTTAAATACGTAATCAAGCAGCCAGGAAGATAAAGAAATATGCCAGCGTCTCCAGAATTCAGCTACACTTGAGGCTTGATATGGAGAATCAAAATTTTCCATAAGGCGGAATCCCAAAAGCAGGGCAATTCCAATTGCAATATCAGAATAACCCGAAAAATCGCAATATATCTGAAGAGCATAAGCATAAACACCAAGAAGGTTCTCAGCACCAGTAAATCTTGTAGGAAGATCAAATATTCTGTCTACAAAATTTGTACTTATATAATCAGCAATAATGGCTTTCTTAAACAATCCTGAAATAATAAGTACTACCCCCTTTCCAACAAAAGCATCGTCTATTATAAGAGGGGCACTAAGTTGCGGCAAAAATCTTGAAGCCCTGTCGATTGGACCTGCAAGAATATTTGGGAAAAAGCTTATATAAAGAAGGAAGTTAGGGAAATTCCTCTCAGGTTCCATTTTTTCAAGATAAAGATCCAGTACATAGCTTAAGGCTTTAAATGTAAAGAAAGAAATCCCAATTGGAAGAAAGATATCCAGAGGGTTTAATTTTGCAGAGCCAAAACTATTTATTATCTGAATAAAGAAATTCGTGTATTTAAAGTAAACAAGCAGACCAATGTTAAAGATGATCGAAGAAATAAGAATAAGTCTTTTTCTAAGAGTACTTTGCGAAATAAATATCCATTTGCCCATAAAAAAATTAAATACAGCACTAAAGACAAGCAAAAGGAAATAAAACCCGCTTGACTTATAATAAAAGAACATTGAAAAGGCAATCAGTAGGTAAATCCTGCCCCTCTGGCTTTTAGATAACAATTGGTATAGGAAAAGAAGTCCCAGAAATAAAAACAGGAACATACTTGAATTAAACAGAAGAGGATCTGTTTGATCGTATTTAAATAGATTTATGAGTTTATTAAGATCAATAGATGTAAACATTTTCTTTCACAAAATTTTTATTACTACAAAAAAAAAGAGTTTAATTCGTGCTGTTAAGCTTTGAATCGACCAGCTTTTGCAGGTCACCAATATTCTTTAGTTTCAGGACCTCGATGCTCTTAAATCTTATCTTAAATTCTTTTTCAATATCCAGTATTACATTTACATGGCTAAGTGAATCCCAGCCCGGCACTTCATCAGCTGTAGTATCATCTTTCAGATCAAAATCATCTATATCGAGTGAACTAATGATTGTATTTTTCAGTTTTTCCGATATCATTTTAACTCCAAATGTTTTCTTCTTTTCGTGAAAGTATTCTTTCTTTATTTGATTTTCTGCTAGGTTTTCCAGCCGAGCTTTTAATAAGCCACCTTGGAGGAACCAGATAAACCTTTCTTATACTAATATCCATCTGCATTCCAGCCTTAATAATTCTAAGGCGAAGGTCTTTTAGTTCCTTTTCATCTGTAAGGTTTGTCTCAGCAACAACGCTAACCTGCTCGCTGCCAATTGATAAGTCTTCCTCACCAAAGGCTACTGCGCGCCCTGCAATGACACCATCAACCTGACTTATTGTATCTTCTATATCTTCAGGATAAAGGTTATTGCCTGCAACGATTATTATATCCTTCTTTCTTCCAATCACATAGCAATAATCTTCAAAAATAAATCCAAGATCGCCACTATGGTACCAGCCTGCTTTTAATACTTCGGCTGTTTTTTCAGGATAATTTCTATAACCATCAAACATTGAAACTGATCTTATCACTATCTCGCCAACACTTCCCTGCTGGAGGTCCTCACCATTTTCCCCTATTATACGTACCTGACAGCCATCAAGTGGTCTTCCGGAAGATACGCATACACGTCCAGACATTTCATCTTGAGTTAGAGTAATTCTTCCTTTAGACAATTCCTGCCTGTCAACACATATTGCTTTAACAGGAAGGCCAATCTCAGATTGTGAGACGGCAAAAGTAGTTTCAGCCATAGCATAGCATGTCGATAAAACATTATCTTTAAGACCAAATTCCGAAAACCTTGAATAAAACTTCAAGTGACTTTCCATTCGAACTGGCTCACTGCAATTAATTGAAAGCCTTAGACTGCTTAAAGAGATTCCCTCAAGCTCATCTAAGTGAATTTTATCCGAAAGGACATTGTAGGCAAAATTAGGCAGCCAGATAATAGTCCCATTTTCTCTTGAAATTGCTTCAAGTAGTATTATTGGAGCCAGGACCCATTCAAATGGATCAATCTGCACAGAAGTAATGCCTAAGGCTAATGGAAGATGAAAAGCAGCAATAAGTCCCATATCATGATATAGCGGAAGCCAGCTTACTACCTTATCATCTGAAGTAATGGAAATTGCTTTTGAATAATTTTTAATATGTTCAATTACAGCCCAATGCGACAATAGTACAGGTTTCTGAAGGCCAGTCGTTCCGGAAGAATGCTGAAGAAGAACCGGATCTGAGGACTTAAGAGAGGCCTGAACATTTTTTATCTCCTCTTTTGCCTTATCAAGCTTAGGGACTGACACTTGAAGCCATTCCAGAGGGAAAAGCACTCCTTTAATTGTGCTGCAGTCTCTTTTGATAAGAGGATCAATTATTGGTTCAATATCCCTTTCAGTAAGAATATAATCTAAGCCTGATCTTTGCGACATACCTTCAATTCCCTGCCTAAACTTTTCAGGATGAAGTCTTGAATTAGGGTAAGCTAAGACAGCAGGAATAGCACCAATTGAAGAAACAGCAAGGTAAAGAGGATAGAAATAATAGTTATGCCTAATAATAATAGCACATACATCCCCTTTTTTAATATTACTTGAAAGAAGGAAAGCAGCAAACTTTTCTGCCTGTGATATAATAGAAGAGAATGTCCATCTTTTAGGTTCTTCACCTGCTACCCAATGAACAATTGCCTCTTTCTCAGGAGTTTTCCTGGCATTAGAGCACCACCTTTTCCAAAGTGTATTATTGTCTTCTGCAAATGATTGAGCCATTTTTCCTCTGTTGGAATATTAAAACATATATTCAGTAAAAAAATAAAAATATCAAATATTGTTACATACCCGTATTACTTGAATCAGATTTAACGTCTGAAAACATATCAACTGGTTTTAATGAGTATGAGCCAAGTTTTGCATCCTTAGGCAAAAAAGAAAGCAAAACAAGAATAAAAGCCACGAGAAGCATTATAAGCAGAGGTTGATAATTTTTATTTAACTGTCTCAAAACAATACACCTTTTTTATATTATAATCCGTATTTAGACAATATTTTTTCTACCTGCTGTCCCCAGATCTTATAGGCTTCAGCTTTAAGATGAAGGCCATCAAAGGTAAATTCGTCCCGTAAAAACTTATTAGAAGTAAGATAAGGATTCAGGTCAAGGAACTCGATTTTATTCAATTTTGCATAGTTTTTGAGCATTTGATCGAACTTTTCCACATCTGGATTCTTATCAGCTGCATTATGCCATTTAGGAGAAACATAAAGTGTTGCCTGTATAACAGGAATGATCCCCTTTTCCCTAAGACCTTCAATTACTTTCTTATAGTTATCAAATAATGCATCAAGTGTAATGCCAGAATAAATATCGTTTATACCACCCATCACAAAACAGATCTTAGGGTGCAGTTTATATACGAAATCCATACGGTTAAGAAAGCCTGCAACGTTATCACTTGGAATGCCGCGTTCAATTACATCGTTGCGTCCAAGAAGTTCGAACCAGTTTACGCCATGAGTAATAGAATTGCCGAGCATTACAATATTTGCATGTTTAGTCTTATAGACCGAATAAAGGCCAGTCTGCAGTTTATAATTTGGATTAGCCAGATACAGAGTATCCCCAGCCGGAGCGTCGTTAGTAATAGTCATTGATAATATTTCTTTGCAAAAGAAAAGTGAAATAATAGAGGTCAGTAAAATCAGTTTTTTCATCGTTTATAAGCCATTGATTTGTAAATCGGTATATTACAAAGAAGTGAACTAAGAATCAAAATTATAAGATAATTTTTCTTTAGATTAATGCAAATAATAATAAAAAAGCTGCACATAAATTATATTATATGCAGCTAGTAAAAATACAAATCATATTAAACTGATAAAGAACAATATCAACCGAAGAAAGTCTCAGCAACTTTAACAAGCTGAGGATCAACAGTCTTAAGTTCACTTGTAGCAGCTTCAAGAGGAACAGCAACAATATCAGTTCCTTTTAATGCAGCCATCATACCCCACTGGCCAGTTTCAACCAGTTCAGCAGCAAATACACCAAAGCGTGTACCTAAAACTCTATCAGAAGCTGTTGGAGAACCGCCTCTCTGAATATGACCTAAGATAGTAGCTCTTGTTTCATAGCCAGTACGTTTTTCAATTTCACTTGCAACCAAGTTACCAATACCACCTAATCTAACGTGACCGAATGAATCTAATTCCTCAGTACTTGTAACCATTCCTTCTTTAGCTTTATCTTCTGGATCCCAATTAGCGCCTTCAGCAACAACAACAATACTGAATGATTTACCTCTGTTGTGTCTCTTTCTTAAAACTTCGCAAACTTCTTCCATCTTGAAAGGTTTCTCAGGGATCAGTATAACATCAGCGCCGCCAGCCATACCGGAATAAAGAGCTATCCAACCAGCATGACGACCCATTACTTCGCAAACCAAAACGCGGTTGTGTGATTCTGCTGTAGTATGAAGTCTGTCAATTGCTTCCATAGCAATATTAACTGCAGTATCAAAACCAAATGTAAAGTCAGTTGCATTAAGATCGTTATCAATTGTTTTAGGAAC
>JAUZPB010000091.1 GCA_030706145.1 Bacteroidota bacterium | reverse complement strand
TCCTCTGGTGACTATAATACCGAAATTGAAACAGGAAGAAATGATGAAATTGGTCTGCTCGGTAAGGCAACTTCGGATCTGGTTGAGCACATTAAAGATGAAATTGCAAAATCTGAAAGCTTTAGGGCAGGAATGAATATTGCTTTCTATATTGCAGATAAGGAGACTAAAATTACATATATCAACAAGGCAGCTTGCGATTTTATGAAATACAACAAGAGCCCGGAAGATATTGCAAATAAGCTAATGACTAAAGATGTATTCTTGCAGGATTCACTGACCAGAAGAGCTATTAAGGGGGACTTTTTATTTAAAGCTGAAAAGTTTACTTTGAAGGACCACTCCGGTGAAGCTTTCCCTGCCTTAATTCAATCTGGACCTATCTATAATAGCAAAAAGGAGATTGAAGCGGTTTTTATTCTGTTTAATGATTTAAGGGATTTGGAGTCAAAGCAAAGAGATTATCTTAAAGAGCAAATTGAACCGGTTGCTCAGATCCTTACTGCTGTTGCCGATGGTGATCTTACAAAACAGTTACACTTAAGTGAGGGGAGCGATCTTTATGAACTTAGCTTAAAAGTTAATAAAATGGTAGCTGATTTAAACATGACTTTGGGTCATTTTAGTGAAGCCGTCCAGGCAACTGCAAGTGCTTCAACAGAAATATCTTCTTCTTCAGAAGAAATGGCTGCAGGTGCACAGGAACAGACCCAGCAGACAGATGAAATTGCTGGGGCGGTTGAACAGATGACAAAAACTATACTGGATTCTGCTAAAAATGTTGGTGAGGCTGCCGAGATCTCTAAACAGGCAAGTCTGACTGCACAAAGTGGCACTGCAAAGATTGAAAATACAAAAAATGGAATGAATAGAATTGTCGCAGGAGCTAATCAAACAGCCGAAATTATTAGCTCTCTTTCTAAAAAGTCAGATCAGATTGGTGAAATAACTCAGGTAATTGATGATATTGCAGACCAGACAAACTTACTTGCACTAAACGCTGCAATCGAGGCAGCAAGGGCAGGTGAGCAGGGAAGAGGCTTTGCTGTTGTTGCAGATGAGGTAAGAAAACTTGCTGAAAGGACAACAAAAGCAACAAAAGAAATAGCTGATACAATTAAAGCTATTCAGAATGAAGCCAAAGAAGCCGACAAGTCTATGAAAGAAGCTAAAGGATTTGTTGAAGAAGGAATGAAACTGACAGAAGAAGTTGAAATTGTCTTAGCAGAAATTGCTAAAGGAGCTTCCAGGGTTAATGACGTAATTGCCCAAATATCTGCCGCTAGTGAAGAACAGTCTTCTGCAGCTGAGGAGATTAGTAAAAATATTGAGGGGATTTCTTCCGTCACACAGCAATCTGCAGCAGGAACTAGCCAAATTGCCCGTGCAGCTGAAGACTTAAGCCGTTTGACTTTGAATCTCCAGGAACTCGTTTCAAGATTTAAACTAATTGAAAATGAAAAGAGTTTTGCTCCTTCAAGCCTTGCGTCTTCAAAAACTCATAACAATGCTCGCAGATTATCCATTAAAGGGTAAAATAACTACATAATAGATTCGAATATTTGACTTCCGTGCATATCTGTTAAAAGGTTATGCACGGAAATACTTCATGGAAGCAATGTTGAAATTAATTGAACCTTCTGATCGAATTCAATATCAAATTGTTTTTTCGGAATAAATGAGTTATTTACAAATACTCTTGCCTTAAGATGAAAATTCGCGCTGTCCTTCTTTTCACTTTCCATTTGATAGAGTAATGGTTTTAAGTTCTTAAACTTTATATCTGCTGGAAAAGATAGCATTGTATTTTCTTTTGCCGCGATCCTTAAAGGAGTATCGTATTTGCTTTGGGCAATATCTTTGCCTTCTAATGACACTGTATAGTAAATACTGTCAATATTTATATTCATCGGAGATGGATTATAAACCGTTGCATCTATTCTTATTTTAGCCTTTTGTTCAGAAAAATCGAAAATGTGAGTCTCAATCTTCTTTAACTGTGGAATAACAAAGTTTATTAAATTTTTGTCTGGCTGCTTTGCCCTCAGTGCTATATATGCAATCCCTGCAATAAAAATAAAAATTATGGGCAAATATATTCTCTTATATTTCTTCATATTTTCTCTTATTCTGCCAAAAAATTTCTTGATCGAAAGAAGAAGTATAACTTAAATCTCGATTTTTAGCAAATCCGCAACAATTAGTGAAATACCTACAACTAGGTATATATTTTCTAAAAGTAAAATAATATTTTCTGGTGCAGTAAAAAATCTGTAATTAGAGCGTTTATTTTTGTTTTATACCCCTCCTGACCGAAAACGTTTGCAAATAGTATAGAATATGTAAAAATTAATATCAGGAAATAGTAATTATGAAATGGTTTTATAACCTTAAGATAAGATCTAAGCTTTTGTTATCTTTTTCGATTACAATTCTTCTTACCCTTACTTTAGGATTATTCTCGATCAATAAACTTGCAGATGTAAACTCAACCTCTACAGATATGGAGACTAACTGGATGCCAAGTCTGAAATATGCCTCGGATATGAATACTAACACTTCTGATTTTAGAGTAGCAGAACTTCAACATATCCTGTCCTTAAATGATCAGGAGATGAGTAAATATGAAAAAGAAATTGAGAAACAAAACGCAAATCTAGAAGCTAATGAAAAGATGTATTTCCCGCTAATTTCATCTGAAGGGGAGAAGAGAGCTTTTGACGAGTTTAAAACAGCCTGGAACTCTTATTTAGAAGTAGATAAGAAAATAATTAATCTTTCAAGACAGAATAAAAATGAAGAAGCTAAAGCTCTTTTGCGGGGAAAGTCTCAAGAACTTTTTGACAAAGCTAGCAAAGAATTACTTGATATTTCTGAAATCAACCAAAAAGGTGGAGTTGATGCTAGTAGAAGAGGAGATGAGCTTTATGCATCCTCAAAGAGTACTATAATAATTATTATTATTTGCTGTGCACTAGCAGGCAGTCTTCTTGCTCTATTTATTTCGCGGATGTTAAGTAATCCAGTTAAAGCGCTAAGTGATGCTGCAGATAAGCTTTCAATGGGAAATATTGATATTGCAATTGAAGCAAATACTAAAGACGAAATTGGAATGATGATGCAGGCATTCTTGAAAATGACAAGCAATATCAAAGCCTTAGTCGATGATGCAAATTATTTGGCCACCGCTGCCGTTAATGGTAAACTACAGGTCAGGGCTGATGTATCAAAACATAAGGGTGAGTTTGCTCAAGTAGTAAATGGCATAAATAATACTTTGGATGCAGTTGTCAATCCCCTTAACATTGCGGCTAATTTTATAGAAAGAATTTCAATAGGTGATATACCTGGAAAAATTACAGAAAACTTTACAGGTGATTTTATTAAGATTAAAGATAACCTGAATTTATTAATTGAATCTATGAATAGTATTACTTCTGTTGCTCAGGAAATTGCTTCGGGAAATCTTATTGTATCGGCTAAAGAAAGATCAGAAAAAGATATGCTTATGCTGGCCTTGCAGAAAATGATACGTGAACTTACAAATGTAGTAGTAAATGTAAAAATTGCAGCAGATAACGTAGCAAGTGGAAGTCTGCAGATGTCCTCTGGAAGTGAGCAGCTATCCCAGGGTGCAACAGAGCAGGCCTCATCTGCCGAAGAAGCCTCCAGCTCAATGGAAGAGATGACTAGCAACATAAAGCAGAATGCAGATAATGCAATGCAGACTGAAAAGATTGCTCTAAAGAGTGCTCATGATGCAAAAGAAGGCGGCAAAGCTGTAGCTGAAACAGTAGATGCAATGAAGGAAATAGCATCCAAAATCTCAATAATTGAGGAAATAGCAAGGCAGACAAACCTTTTAGCCTTAAATGCAGCAATTGAGGCAGCTCGTGCTGGTGAGCATGGTAAAGGATTTGCTGTAGTAGCAGCAGAGGTAAGAAAACTAGCTGAAAGAAGCCAGGTCTCAGCTGGTGAAATAAGTCAGCTAAGTAAATCAAGTGTTCAGGTAGCAGAAAAAGCAGGTGATATGCTATCTAAAATAGTACCCGATATAGAAAAGACTGCAGAGCTTGTACAGGAAATCTCTACTGCCTCAGGTGAGCAGAACAGTGGAGCTGAACAGATTAACTCGGCTATTCAGCAGCTAAACCAGGTAATTCAGCAGAATGCATCTGCAAGTGAAGAGATGGCCTCAACAGCTGAAGAGCTATCAAGCCAGGCAGAGCAGCTTCAGGATACAATTGCTTTCTTTAAAATAGGGAAGAGTGGAAGTGAAGCATCAACTAAACCGGGAGTGCGACCTTCTCAAGACTCACGCAGCATTCATGTTGCCCATATAAATGCAAATAAACCTGTTGCAAAATATGGAAATACGGCAAATAAGCTGCCCCAAAGTGGTAGGATACTTATTGATTTGAAGGATGATAATCATGACACTGAATTTGAAAAGTACTAAATATTAAATATCTTTAGAATCTAGAAAATTAAATTAAGGTGCATATCTTTTTTATATGCACCTTAATGATTATTCCAACATTTTGACTTTCAATTATATACCTTTTCTATTTTCCTATCTGATGTGTAAGCTACATTCTTAACAATTTCTTAATAGTCGCATAATATTCACTTAACATTAGCAATGTATTTTGGAAACGTAAGTTTTTACAAATAAACGGAGACAAAATGCGTAAAATATCACTAATGTTAACTATTACACTTTTATTCGGACTTGAAATATTTGCTCAGCCAAGTATTGACGGTCAGATACTTAAAGAAGAAAGTAAAGATACTCTTAGTCTTTCACAAAATGACATAACTTCAGCTGCAGGTGATGAATCATCCCAATCCTCATCCGATAAAGAAACTGTATCGGATAAAGAAGAAATTGAGAACCTCAAAGGCGCTTTAGATGGATTGAATGAATCATACCTCGATACAAAATCAACGGTAGATGCATTAAAGAAAATAAAGATCTCAGGATATATCCAGGCACAATTCCAGTCTGGAGAGATCGACGGGACTTCAGCTGCCGGCTCTGGTGGTGATTTCTCAAAGAATATGCATAATAGATTTGCAATCAGACGCGGAAGACTAAAGGCCAGTTATGACAATGATATTACACAGTATGTCCTTCAGATAAATGTCGATGAAAAGGGCCTTGGCTTAAAAGATGCATATGCATCAATTAAGGATCCCTGGATTAAGACATTTGGACTTACAGCAGGTGTATTTAATCGACCTTTTGGCTTTGAGGTCCCTTACTCTTCCAGCGATCTTGAAAGCCCAGAACGCACAAGATTTAACCAAACTTTATTCCCTGGTGAAGAGGATATGGGCGCTCAGCTTGAAATAACCCCACAGGATGGACCTTTAAGCTGCTTTAACCTGAAGGCTGGTATCTTCTCTGGTAATGGAATTGCTCAGGAAACAGATAACTACAAAGATTTTATTGGTCGCCTTGGTTTCAAGTTCCCATTTGAAGAGGAAAACCTCGCTATTGATGGTGGCGTTTCAACTTATTTAGGAGCAGTAAGAGTTGAGGATGGAAAAAGCTTATATAAGCTTAACTCACCAACTACATTTGAAAGAGATTCTTTAACAAGAAAATCCGATAGAGTTTATTATGGAGCCGATCTTCAGCTCTACTACGACCTTCCTGTTCTTGGTGGGTTTACCATTAGAGGTGAATATGTTTCAGGAAAGAATCCAGGTTCCTCCAGCTCAAATAAACCTTATACATATGCTGTTGGAAATAGCGACGTTTTCCTTAGAAACATTGCTTGTTACTACATCACTTATGTACAGAATATAGGTCTGTCAAACCAGTTCGTCATAAAATATGAAAGTTATGATCCCAATACTGATGTTAAAGGCGACGATATTAAGGGCGCTTCAGGTTCAAAACTTTCTTCTGCAGATATAAAATTCTCAACTCTGGGCGTGGGCTGGAATTACTTCTGGGATTCAAACGTAAAGTTTACACTCTTTTATGATATAGTAAAAAATGAAAAAGTAAATCCCTCTGTTACAGCAGCTTCATTAACCCCATATAAAGATGACTTAAAGGACAATGTCCTGACACTTAGAATGCAGATCAAATTTTAATAATAAAGGAAAATGAACAGATGAAAAAAATATTTTCAGTTAAAAAGATATTTTCAGCCAAAAAGACAATTCTTGCAGTTCTTTTTTCGGCTTTAGCCTTTGGCTTTAAGTCAAATGAGACAATTACGGTAAAGGGTTCAGATACAATGGTAATTCTTGCTCAAAGATGGGCAGAGGTTTATATGTCAAAACATCCCAATGTTACTGTTCAGGTTACTGGCGGAGGCTCTGGCGTAGGTATTTCAGCTCTTATCAATGGATCAACAGATATCTGTAACGCTTCAAGACCTATGAAGACTTCTGAAAGAGAAAAACTTAAAACTAGGTATAACTCGCTTGGTGTTGAGATCAAAGCTGCAAGAGACGGTCTGTCACTCTATACTAATCAGTCAAATCCCGTTGATGAACTTTCTCTTGATCAAATAAAACAGATCTATACAGGTAAAATAACAAACTGGAAGCAAGTTGGCGGAAAGGATGCAAAGATCATACTTTATGGAAGGGAAAATAGTTCTGGAACTTATGTATACTTCAAGGATAATGTACTCCTGGGACAGGATTACTCACCTTCAATGCAAAGCTTGCCCGGGACTGCTGCTGTTGTAAATGCAGTTTCAAAGGATAAATCGGGAATAGGCTTTGGAGGAGCAGCTTATGCAAAAGGTATAAAAGTGATAAAAGTAAAGAAGAACTCATCTTCACAGGCTTATGCACCTACCGAAACAAATATTAAAGCTGGAACATACCCAATTACAAGATTCCTTTATATGTACACAAAGAGCAGACCCTCTGGAGCAATGAAAGAGTATATTGACTGGATATTAAGCAGTGAAGGGCAGGCAATTGTAAATAAGGTCGGTTATTTTCCAGTTAAATGATTTTGGACTCTCCTACTCTATTCGCCTAAAATAACATAGATAGCTATCCCCGAATTACAAAAGAAATTCGGGGAATTCTTTCATAAAAAATATATTGTTGAATAATTTTGGATTAAAATAGAATGTTTATAGATTCTGCAGAGCTAAAGATAAAAGGACCCGATAAGAAAACAGAAGCTTTGTACCAAAAAAAATTCCGGTTAAATGAGTTCATTTTTGAGAACATTATTAGATCGGTATCATTTGTATCTTTCGCAGTAATTATTCTTATCTTTGTTTTTGTCTTCCGCGAAGCTGTTCCAATCTTTATTTCATCTGAAAAGAATAACATAAAGAAAGAAGAAGTAAAGATGGAAACTTATGGCGATGATAGCCAAACATCTCAGAATACCAGCCTTCAGCAGGCACCTTCCAAATCGGTCGAGGATGCTTCCTCAAACGATAAGGCAACAATTAAAAACCTTGCGGGAAAGGTTTGGCAGCCTGTCTCTGAGGAACCCAAATACGGACTTCTGCCTCTTTTCATGGGAAGTTTTAAGGTTACCTTACTTGCAATATTATTTGGCGGGCCTATTGCTGTATTGGCTGCACTCTTTACGGCTACACTTGCTCCTAAAAAACTGAAAGAATATATTAAACCTGTTATTGAGCTCCTTGCAGGATTCCCTTCGGTTGTAATTGGTTTTTTTGCACTGATTGCAATAGCTAGTGCTATGCAGTCTGTATTTGGTTATCAGTACCGGTTGAATGCTTTTGTAGGAGCAATAGCTCTTTCTCTTGCCGTAATTCCAATAATTTATACTGTAGCTGATGATGCACTTACATCCATTCCAAAACACTTAACTGAGGCAAGCCTGGCTCTTGGAGCTACTAAATGGCAGACCTCGTTATTTGTAATCCTGCCAGCTGCTACTCCTGGAATATTTGCTGCTTTTCTCCTTGGACTCGGAAGAGCTTTCGGTGAAACTATGATTGTCCTTATGGCAACGGGAAATGCCTCTATGTTGTCCTTTGGTATTTTTGAACCAGTTAGAACAATGTCTGCTACAATAGGTGCCGAAATGGCTGAAGTAGTTTTTGGTGATACACATTATAACGTATTATTCCTGATTGGTTCTATCCTTTTTATTTTTACTTTTGTCCTTAATGCTGTGGCTGAGTTCTGGGTAAGGAACCGCTTGATAAAAAAATTTAGAGGAGCTTAATTGATGAAACGAAAAATATTCGGTAGTCTTGTCTATGGCATTACCTCAATGGCTGTTATAATTATTGTTGCCCTGACAATAGCAATTCTTGCCGATATCATCAAAGGTGGCGGTCATATGCTCTCGTGGGAATTCTTTACAAGCGTTCCAAAAGAGGGAATGACCAAAGGGGGAATCTTTCCTGCTATTATTGGAACAGTTATTCTTGTGATCATTATGTCAATTGCAGGTGTTCCCATTGGAGTTATAACAGCTATATATCTTAATGAATATGCAAAGCAAGGTGCGCTCTTTACAAAACTTATTCGCTTTGCGGTTAATACACTTGCTGGCGTGCCTTCGATCGTATTCGGCTTATTTGGTTTGGGTTTCTTTATTCAGTTTGTTGGCCGTGGAATGGATATGGCCTTCCAGAATACTGGAAATATAAAATGGGGGCAGCCTAATATATTATGGGCAAGCATGACTATGGCGCTTCTTACGCTTCCTGTTGTTATTGTTTCTGTTGAAGAGGCTTTGAAGACTGTTCCGCGTGAAATAAGAGAAGCAAGCCTGGCTCTTGGAGCCACTAAATGGGAAACTATCTGGAAAATTGTTCTCCCGGATTCAATGACCGGCATTATGACAGGTGTAATACTCGCAATAGGAAGAGGTGCTGGCGAGGTAGCCCCAATTCTCTTTACCGGAGCTGCATATTTCCTTCCGCAGCTTCCTCATTCACTTTCTGACCAGTTTATGAACCTTGGATATCATATTTATATTATGTCTACACAATCTACAAATGTTGAATCTACAATAAGCATACAATACGCAACTGTGCTTGTACTTTTATTAGTTACCTTTGTTCTAAATCTTTCTGCCATCCTTTTAAGATATAAACTGCGTTCAAAATAAGACACACTGTCCGGTTGCTCCTTTTTTATTGCATTTCACTTTAAAGAATTTTAGCTTATGCTGTTCAAAAAATTTTTGAATGATGAGGCTGCTATGAAAAAGGAACCTGGACAAAAATATACTGTGGATTTTTTAACCATAATTGGACCACAACTTCCCGCCGCAATCGATAACCTGGCAGAAGGATTTGCTATCTGTACTCCTGAAAAAGATCAAAATGGGCTTATCACAGACTTTATCTATTTGTATGTTAATAATTCCATTTCAGAGATGTCAGGAATGAAGAAAGAAGAGATGATAGGCAGAAGAATGTCTGAAATCATTCCGGGCTTCCTTGAGAGTGAATATTTCGATCTCTGCAAGAAGACTGCAAATAACGAGGAAACAAATATTATTCGCTCTGCATATGTAAAAAAACTAGTAAAGGATAAAAAGCTAGTTTTGGATAAAGAGATTGAAAGGTATTTCGACATTAATATTACTAGCTGCAAAAGCGGAATTATCATAACCTCGCAGGATATTACTGAATCAAAAATAAAAGAATTTAAGCTTCATGAAAGTGAGGAAAGATTTCGCCTTATGGCTAATTCTATTCCTCAGCTTTCTGCTCTTGCAGATGCAAATGGAAATATCTACTGGTACAATGACCGTTGGTATGAATATACAGGTACTACTCCCGAAGAAATGACTGGCCTAGGCTGGCAGCGTGTTCACGATCCTAATGTGCTGCCTGAAGTAATGAAAAATTGGACAGCATCTATTAAAACCGGTGAGCCTTTTGAAATGATTTTCCCTCTGCGTGGAAAAGATGGATTATTTCGTTCATTTTTAACGCGTATTTGGCCTCTTAAAAATTCCGAGGGAAAAGTTATCCAATGGGTAGGTACTAATACCGATATTACTGAACATATAAAAGCAGAGCAAGAAGTTAAACGCGAAAGGGAACTTCTCGAAAGCTTATTAAACTCTATCCCTGTTATGATCACTATCTTTGACCCTGGAACTAACGTCTTCAGATTTAACCAGTACTTGAAAAATGTTTATGGCTATTTAGAAGAGGATGCTGTTAATGGCAGCTTCATGGAATTAGCTTATCCGGATCCCGACTATAGAAATGAAGCCATTAAATATATGCAATCTTTTGAACCTGGATGGCGTGAATTTGTTGCATTTGCTAAAGATGGAAGTCAGATTGAAAGCTCCTGGTCAAATATCAGGCTTCCAGACGGAATCCAGATCGGTATTGGTATCGACTTAAGAGAGGCAAAAAGGACAGAAAGAAAATTAAGAGAAAGTCAGGAAAAACTCCTTGATGCCCAAAAACTAGCTCATTTGGGAAGCTTTACTCTTGATCTTGAATCTAAAAAATTAGAGTGGACAGAAGAAGTATTTCGCATTTATGAACGTAAATTGGAGCTGGGACAACCTACATTTGAGGAATCTCTTGAATACATTCATCCCGACGATAAACAGTACATGCTTGATAACATACAAAGAGCTCAAAACAATAAAGAATCTGTAAAACTTGAATATAGGATTGTTACCGATGAAGGAAAAATTAAATACTTGAGTTACATTGGGACCTCTATCCTTGGTGATAAAAGATTAATCAACAAGCGCTTTGGTACCGTACTGGATATTACTGAAAGAAAAATTGTTGAATTGCGCCTTAAAAAAACTTTGGAAGAACTTGCAAGATCTAATCAGGAGCTTGAACAGTTTGCTTATATCGCCTCGCATGATTTACAGGAACCTCTAAGAATGATATCAAGCTTTATTAGAATGTTCGAAATGAAATATAAAAATAGGATCGACGAAAAGGCAAATGAGTATATTTGGCAAATTGTCGATGGAGCTAATCGAATGAGCTCTCTTATCCAAGACCTGTTGTCATATGCAAGAGTTACAACTAAAAAAGAATCCTTTGCTGATACTGAGCTTAATGCTATAATATCCGAAATACGCAGGGATCTGCAAGTTGCTATAGTGGAGACGAAAACTTCTATTGAGGTTGACTTCCTCCCGGAAATAAAAGCTGATGCAACACAAATGAAGCAACTCTTGCAGAACCTTATTCAGAATTCTCTGAAATTTCGTAATAAAGAGAAAACTTTTATTAAAATTTCTGCTGAACTTAAAGATAAGGAGTGGATCTTCACAGTTAAGGATAATGGAATAGGAATTAAATCTGAGGACTTTGACAGGATTTTCATGCTCTTTCAGCGCCTTAATGAAAAGGACAAATACCCTGGAACAGGGATAGGTCTTGCTATCTGTAAAAGAATTGTTGAGCGTCACGGCGGACATATCTGGCTGGAATCTGAAGAGGGGAAAGGTACTACATTTTATTTCTCAATTCCGGTTAGGTAATACTGAATTGTAAGTTTTACTCTATTTTAGTTTGCATTTCCTTTACTCTAAATGACTTTTATGTTAGGTTTAAACCTGAAAAAATTAACAACTTGTATTTTCGTATTGAATGTTGTTATGCTCAAGATACTTATTAACAATTCTTATAGGAGTAAATAAAATGGACGAAGTATCAACTCAGAAAAGTAATGATGTTATTTCGGACCCGACTATAAACAAAGTAGTTACTACAGGTGATTGGTTTGTAACGATGATGATAACAGCCATTCCTCTGGTTGGCGTTATTATGCTTTTTGTTTGGGCCTTTGGTGGGGGAGCAAATCCAAACAAGGAAAATATGGCAAAAGCCGCTCTTATTTGGCTTTTTATCTCACTTGTAATTGGAATATTGTTTTTCGTTATATTCCTTTCAACTTTTACACACAGCCATTATGGCCGAATAATGAAATTCTAATGTGAAATTATTAACAGTAATAAGGCCGCCTTTGAACTAAAAAATAAAAGGCGGCTTTTTTATTGTAAAAAAGTCACCTTCCAAATTAGTTAAATGTTATTGTATAGTAAAGCCTAGGTTTAAAACAGAAAAACCGTCTTTGAAGTAAGACGGTTTTCTTTGTTTTTGCTCTATTTTAGAGCTGGTGGAGGGACTTGAACCCCCGACCAGCTGATTACAAATCAGCTGCTCTACCAACTGAGCTACACCAGCGAGTTGAATTTTGAGTTCCTAAAATAATGTAATTTTTGGCCCAATGCAAGTGTTTTTTCAAAAAAACATTATTTTTTTCAAAATCCTCTTCTTTTAATCAATTTACTCGTCTTTTTAATTTTTCTTTATTTATAATAGCACTGGAAGTTGATTTTGTAAAGACATATTTTTACACCTACCGTTATTTTCTGCTGTTTAACCTAGTTCTTGAATGGAATAATTCCTTACGTATAGAGAAAAGGATTTTTATGAGTCCGCGTCAGATCAGATTGCACGAAAATAGGAACTTAAAGATAAAATGGGATAATGGCTCTGAGAGTATTATTGCACTAAAGCATCTTCGGGATCAGTGTCCTTGTGAATACTGCAAGGAGGATAATAAGCCTAGGCAGTTTACAGAAGGGATGTATTCAATCTTAAACGTTAAGATAAAAGGTTGCTTTGCAGCTCAGATTTCCTGGAAAGACGGACATAATAAAGGTCTCTATACATGGGATTATCTAAAGAGCTTATCAGAACCACAATCAGAAAAACCAGATAATAAATTTTAATATCATCCAGAAGATGCTAACTAAAAGTGAAATAAAATACTACGCTTCGCTTCTTAAGAAAAAATCCCGTTTGGAGGAAAGAAAATTCCTTATTGAAGGAAAGAGAATAGTTGAGGAGGGTCTTAAAAGTAGCTATAAGTGTGAAACAGTTATTATTTCGTTCCATTTTAATGAAGCTAACCCTGAATATGTTGAAAGCCTGAATAATAGAGGCTTTAATCTGCAAGTCCTTAATAGTAAAGATTTTGAAAAACTATGCGATACAGATAACCCACAGGGGATAGCTGCTGTATTTGAAATTCCTGATGCGCATAAAAATAGCAGTTCTTTTGACCTTTCTGTTGCTCTTGAAGATATCGCTGATCCTGGAAATGCAGGTACAATCATAAGGACTTGTGATTGGTTTGGGATAAAGAACGTTATTTTTAGTGAGAATTCAGTCGACCTTTATAATTCCAAAGTAATAAGATCTAGTATGGGCTCTATATTTCATGTAAACACAAAACAATCCTTGGATTTTCTAAGTGACATTCAGGAGATGAAAAAGGAAGGTTATTCCATCATTTGTGCTGATATGAAAGGGGAAAATATATTTAACTTTAGGCCGAAAAAGCCTTCTGTTGTCATTTTTTCCAGCGAAGCTAATGGCCCTTCCGATGCAATATTGAAATTGTCAGATAAAGTTATTTCTATTCCGCGTTTTGGAAATGCAGAATCGCTGAATGTTGCAACAGCTTCAGCCGTAGTAATTTCTGAGCTTGTAAGACATTAAAATAAAAAGGCCCCTTATTAAAGGAGCCTTGAAAAACCATTATTTGTTATTCCAATTTATTTGATTAACATCATCTTTCTCGTACTGACATAATTCCCAGATTCAAGCCTGTAAAGATATAGTCCTCCGGAAACTTTCATCCCTTGATTATTATCTCCTTTCCATTCAACGTGATAGGAACCTGAGTTCTGCTGCTGATTTATCAAGGTTTTTATTTCCCTCCCAAGAAGATCATAGATCTTCAAACTTACATTTGATGGAGATGCTATCTGATAGCTTATCACAGTTGATGGATTGAATGGATTGGGATAGTTTTGTTCAAGTGCAAACGATCTTACTACAGTTGAGTTATCCCTTTCTACATCATTTAGAATATCGGCCTCCGGCATTGGAAGTTTTTGCGTTGTATATATGTGGAATTCTCCAGGCTGAAGATTGACCGGCATATTATTGTCAGCAACATTTATCTCCGTTCCGCTAAAATAATCGTACCATTTACCAGTATTCTGGAAGTTCAGAGATACAGATGTATACGTGTCGACTCCAAAGTTTCCAATGATATTGACATTCATAGTCGGATGATTCAAGTGTATTGATTTAATTACTCCATCTGCAGATAAAGAAAAGTCAGTTGTATTAAAAGCATCGTATGTTGTTTTTAATTTTATAATAGACTGCATGACCTTAAATAATTTCTTCCTGGCAGGTTGACTGTAATAATCCCAGCGCAAGGGTTTTATCCCAACGCGGCCATTGTAATTGATAGTATAATCGTAACCCAATTCTCCGAACTGCCAAAGCATTTTAGGCCCTGGGATTGTAAAGAAAAATGCAGATGCAAGTTTTATTCTGTTCAAAGCCTGTGCTGTATCTTTAATATTATAACTGCCGCTACTGTTTCCCCATTGCAGATTCTTATACATCAGTCTTTCTTCATCATGACTCTCCATGTAGGCTACCAGGTTAGGATAATTAAAATTCCTTACTTTATATGAAACACCAGAAAAGTTGGAAGTAGGTATCCATCCCATAGTTGCTTCATTGTAGTTATAATTCATATTTCCCCAAAGCATGATGCCGTAATCAGCCAATACTTTTTCTTCGGAATTATCGGCAAGATGTTCAAATATCACATAGGCTGAAGAATCTGCGCTCCTTATTTTGTCAGTCATTCTTTTAAGAATTCTTATTCTGTCTGCATCATAAGCGCTTCCCCATGAGTCTGACATTGATTTATAATTATTTGAAAAACCTTTGGTAAAATCAAATCTGTAACCATCTACTTTGAATTCTTTTATCCAGTAGCTTGTTATTCTATCAACAAAGTACTGAGTTGCCTTACTTTCATGATTAAAGTCATATCCCCACTGAGCATCAGGATTTGCAAAATTACTTACAACATTATACCAGGGATTATTAGCTGCCGGGCGGTTATTCTGTGAATCCCAGTAGAGCCTTACAAGTGGTGATTGACCATATGAATGGTTTAATACCAGGTCAATTATTACAGCTATGTTTCGTTTATGACATTCATCTATGAAACTCTTCAGATCTTCCTTTGGCCCGTAATACTTATCAGGTGCAAAGTAAAAACTTGGATTATATCCCCAGCTATCATTTCCTTCAAACTCATTTACTGGCATTAGCTCAACAGCTGTAACTCCTAGTCTGGCAAGATAATTTACTGTATCTGCAAGAGCTTTGTATGAATGAAGTGAGGTGAAATCTCTTACAAGCAGTTCATAGATTACCAGGCTATTTTTATTTGGCCGTTTATAACTATTTGCCTGCCACTGATATTGCGGCTGTGCTGTTTGAAACACTGAAACTATATTATCTGTCTTAAGTGTTGGATAGGCCTTTAGATTTGGATATGTTTGTGATGAGATGTATTTGTCATTTGCCGGATCTAGAACCTTATCAGTATATGGGTCTGCTATCTTTATTTGCCCATCAACATAATACTGGAATCCATATTCATTCTGAGGGGTAAGATTATTTAATGTTATCCAGAAGTGAGAGCTGTCAGGTGTCAGATACATGAAATATGCACTGTCTGCTTCCCAATCATTAAAATCACCAATTACATAAGCAAATTTCTTAGACGGTGCATATAACGAAAGTGTAACCGAAGTATTTGAGCTATAATTAATGCCATCAACTACTCCGGAAGGTAATTCTTTCAATGAAAGCGGGGGATTGACAACATAGTAAAAAGAATCTGCCTTTGTTGTGCCCGAACCATCCTGGGCAACAATGCGGACTCTCCTTTTCCCATATTGCTTTGTAATGAGTTTGTATGTTAAAATTGAATCATTTGATTCTGTGATCAGATTATTGTTTTCGAATAGTGATATTTTTACAGCATTGCTTGCTGTTGCCTTTACACTAATAGTATCATTTAGTTTTGAGAATATTGGAAATTGCGATGGTGAGTTTATCGTTAAATTAAGTCCGGTTTGATACAAGGCGAGGAAAATATCAGGACGCGACTGTTTTGTCTTATCTGCAGATCTGAAAACCAAACATATTGCTTTTATTGGACCATCACTGCTTTTTAATCCATAAAACTTACGTGGGTTTCCAATAACAAGCCTGTAAACATCATCTTTTATGCGCGTAAGTTTTGGCTCTACATCATTATTGCCCCAACTGTTGTCTCCGCCAATTACAAATTGCCATGTGGATGTCACTGTAACACCAGTGTGAGCATATAGATCTCCAGTGTATCCTACAAGCTCTTTCCCATAGTCACTTGCCTTTGCATCAAATTCTATAACTATTGAAT
The DNA here is from genome assembly GCA_030706145.1 of Bacteroidota bacterium. GTDB lineage: Bacteria > Bacteroidota > Ignavibacteria > Ignavibacteriales > SURF-24 > JAUZPB01. Next base: position 1,234 of record JAUZPB010000091.1, on the reverse strand, counting down.
CATTTTCTGTTGGGAACGATGGATAGACTGTTATTCCCTGAGCTGAAAATTTACTAAATGTAATAAGGACCAGACTAAATAAAAGAAAAATTTTGCTTTTAACTCTCATCTTGATTTCCCTGAAATTACTTTTATGCTGATTTTGTTTTTTATTGAATATCTCTTCGTATCCTACTACTCTCAAATTACTTTAGCAGAACCATTTTTTTTGTGACCGAATAAGAACCAGTGGAAATGTTGTAGAAATAAATTCCGCTTGGCAAAGAAGAGGCATTGAATGTATATTCATATACACCCTTTTGCTTTTCTTCATCTATCAGTGTTAAAATCTCTTTCCCGGTTGTATCAAAAAGCTTTAATTTTACTTTTGATGCAGTTGGTACAGAGAACTTGATCTTTGTCTCAGGATTAAATGGATTGGGATAATTCTGATATAATTCAAAACCGTTAAGGACTGTTCCAAGTTTCTCTGTAAATGAAGTATTAAGCTGCGGTTTCCCTGCATTTGTCCAGGCTGTATAGATTAAAGTTGCCAACCTCTTAGCTGCATTGTTAAATAACTTTATTGTAAATGGTTTTGTTCTGCTCCATAATGCATCATAATATGCTGTACTTTTTGTATCTGTTGAAATTGTATGTGCATAATCATCTGCCAGGAAAATCGAATCAACATATTTATAATTTTCATATAAATAGCTGAAAACAAAATCGGGAATATTTTCAATACAATTTACGGAGTCAGCTGTAAAGGTAATCTGGTATGAGTATTTGTCTATCATATCTCCTTCATACCGTGAGTGAATACCTTGCTGGCTGGAAGTTTTTCCGTTATAATTTTGTGTAATATGTAGAGGATTGTGTCCGTCACCAACATAATGGCCAAGATCTGAGGTTGTAAGAATTGCCTTCTGCCAGTCCTTTCTTTTAAATTCATCGGTCAATGAATCAACTGCTGTAATTGTAGCCCATGGCAATATTCCCCAATACTGATTAGCATCAGCAATGTTTTGTGAGATTGCACCAGTATTAAGAAATCTAGAATAACTATCCATATTTATATAGTGCTTAATAGCTTCAGTCGAATCTGTTTTCCTTCGTGTATCAGCATCTGAAGCATGAGAGGAAAGAGAGTAATTCCAGGCCTTAAAGGCGCTCATTTCATATGGGAAAAATACTGTGGAAAAATAATTGATCTTTTTATGACCTGTACTTTCCCATCCGGCAAATGTAAATA
>JAUZPB010000090.1 GCA_030706145.1 Bacteroidota bacterium | reverse complement strand
GCAGATCAATTGCTGTTAGACTTGCAAAGGAAGGGCACAACTTAATAATTACCAGCAGAACCGAAAGGGAACTTAGAAGTGCAAAAGAAGAAATTGAATCCTTTGGTGCAGAATGTTCTTATTTTGCAGGTGATGTTGCAGATCCACACTTTGTAAATAATACTGTCGAAGAAGTACTTAAGAGTTATGGCTGGGTTGATCACCTGATAAATAATGCCGGGATTGGGATTATTAAAAAAGTAGTAGACTCAAAGTTAGAAGAATTTCAAAGGCAAATTAATACTAACCTTTATGGTATATATAATTTTACTAAAGCTGTTTTGCCCGGAATGATTGATCGAAGATCCGGTTCAATTATTAATATTTCTTCTCTTGCCGGAAAAAACTCCTTTGTGGGCGGAACTATGTATTCAGCTAGTAAACATGCTGTTATGGGCTTTACAAAGTCTCTTATGCTTGAGGTAAGAGAATATAATATCAGGACGGTTGTAATTTGTCCGGGTTCTGTTGAATCCAGTTTTGGAAGAGATTCAAGTACTGATCCAAGAAGCAAAGCACAAATCCTTATGCCTGAAGATGTTGCAGATGTCGTTGTTGCTGTAATAAAACTCCCTGTAAGGGCTCTTATGAGTGAAATTGACCTTCGTCCTACTAATCCCAGTAAGTAAAGCAGCGGGTATTTTTTTGGAGAATATTTTCTAAGGTAAAAAGTAGAAATTCTCAGTTAAAGCAGGATTTCAAGGCTATATAGAAAATTGTTGATTTTATTAATAGATCATAAATAAAAAAAAGGCATCCTTAAAAGATGCCCTTTTTTTTGATTATATACTGTAGGATATTAACCCTGTTTCTGGCCTTTTCCCATTTTACCATGACCCATCTTGTTATGGTCCCTCATCATCATATTTCCTCTTTCCATAAACATAGGTGCTGATTTTTTGAATACTTCTTTCTGTTTGTCATCTAGTAATCTATATGTCTTAAACCATGTAGAAATTGCATTTGTTTTTATCTCAGACTGAATATCGCTAACTTTTTTTGCCAGATCTGTTATTTTCCCTTCATCTGGATCTTTCTGCATTAACTGTTCCTTTATTTCGAGCCTGGTTTTTTCAATCTCTGATTTTAGATCAATATTATTTTTCTGGTTATCTAGCCTTAATTTTTCAATTTGAGACTTCTGATCTGCCGTGAGATTTAAATCCTGGAGCATTTTAGCCCCTTTTCCGTGCATGCCTCCACCTTGTGAAGCGTTCATTCTTTGTGCAAATAAATTAGTTGATAATGGTATTGCCAATAGTGTAACGATTACAAATTTCATTATGCTCTTTTTCATTTTAACTTTCCTTTTGGTTATTTTCATTATAAGTTGTTCATGAAAGTACTTTCAGTTATTGGACAATAGCATTTGCAAAATTGGTTTAATTAAAAATTTAATTATTTTTATTCCTGAAGAAATTATTTTATTTAGCAAACACAATTAAACTTTTCATTAGATCTAAATGTCTAATTTTTGAACTAATAAATAATATATGGTTGAAGATAAGGATTTCGAATATGTACGGCAATTTATCGACGGCAATGAAAATGCCTTCAATCTGCTTGTACAGAAATACCAGCAGAGAATTTATTGGCATGCTCGAAGAATGCTAGGCAACCATATGGATGCTGATGAAGTTACGCAGGAAGTACTGATAGTCTTATATAATAAACTTAAAAGCTTTAATTTCAAGTCGTCTCTTTACACGTGGATCTTCAAGATAACTGCAAACCGGAGCATCAATCAGATAAATAAGAGAAAGATAAAAAGATTTTTATTCCTTGAAGATACTGATTATGACACTCTTATGGCAAATGAAGATCTTGTTTCAGAAATAGATAACAAGGAGAAATTACAGCATTTGGATAAAGTCCTACAAGAGCTGCCTGTTAAACAAAGGGAAGTTTTCTCTTTAAGGCATTTTGATGAACTATCATATGAGGAAATCTCTGAAATAACAGGAAAGACTGTCGGCGGACTGAAAGCAAATTATTTCCATGCATTAAAAAAAGTAACGGAGCTTATGAGCAAAGATGAAAACTAATGAAGATATACTGAGGTATCTTTCGGGACTTATGAGTGAAGTGGAAAAAGAAAAATTTGAATTAGAACTGAACCACTCGGAAGTACTGAAAAAAGAATTTGAAAAGCAGATAAGCCTTCTTAATAAAGCTAAAGTGCTGGAAGAAGATCTGTCGGCAAATAGTCCTTACTTTAATAATCTGCTTCCAAAGGTTAGGCAAAGGATGGAGAAGAAAAAAAGATTTGGGCTCTATCCAAGGTTTGCCTTTGCTCTGCCAATTGCAGCTGTTATCGCATATTTCATTATAAATCCTTTTAGCCATAATAGTTCAATTCAAAATACTGAAATACAGCAGTCACAGGAGCTCAGGCAAACTGTAGCACAGATCAATGATGAAACTAAAGCAGATATCCTTAAAGATATAATGGATACTGAAAATAGTGCAGAAAATAGAAATGCTCTTTCATCGGCTGCAGTTAGTGATTCAGAAAATTCAGAGATACTGGACAATAAAGTTGCAGATGCACTTTTTGATAGCGAAGAGGCAAAGGTAAGTTACCTTGAAAATGAGGACCTTGTAGGCAGCCTTTCTGGGGAAGAAACAGAGAACATATATAGTACTTTATTACATAAAAAAATTCTTTAGGAGTCAAAATGAAGAAATATTTCCTCATTATGATCATATTATTTTCATCAGTTAGTCTTGTCTCAGCTCAGCACATGGGGATGGGGAAAAAGTTTGAAAAAGACAGACAGAAGATTGAAGAACTGGAGCGTGTAAAACTAATTGAAGTTCTTAATATGAACGAGGATGTATCGGTTAAGTTTTTTTCAAGAAGAAAAGATTATAACGATAAATTAAAAGATCTGAACCAGCAAAGAGATGATAAGCTTAACCAGATACAAAAGTTTTTAGATGAGAACAAAAGCGACAAGAATGATCCTATGTACAAAAAACAGATCGATGAGGTTATCTCGATAGAAAAGGCTATTATGCACGCAAAGAGGGATTTTGTCTATTCACTAAAAGATATACTCTCTTACCAACAAGTAGCAAAATATATGGTCTTTGAAAGGAACTTTAGAAGAGAGCTCAGAGATCTGATTTTAAAAGAGAGAAAAAGAAATTAAATTATAAGAAAAGTCTTGATTTTTTGCTAAAATGGGCTTATTTTTACAAAGCTAATGCGGAAGTGGTGAAATTGGTATACACGCTATCTTGAGGGGGTAGTGCCTTTATTGGCGTACGGGTTCAAGTCCCGTCTTCCGCACCAGAAAGATTGAAAAACCATCCTAAAAAGGATGGTTTTTTTGTTTCAGCCCTGCTTAATTTTAATACTTGTTGTTTTCGTATCTTTTATCAAACCTTATTTTTTTACTGACCCAGGATCATAAAGCACACTTAATGTAAATGTAAATGTTGAAAAAGTATCTTCATTGTTTCTTTTACCGAAAAGATTTACAAGATTATACTTAATTCCAGCATCAAGATCCACCTGAGATACAATTCCAAGATCAACACCTACCCCTAGTCCTAATCCCCAGCGCGAATTCCCTTCAATAGATACTTCTCGCGTTGAATTAGGAAAATTCTCTGTTAGTTTTGTATTTCCTTGTGCATTGAACTGCAGTTCAAGTGTTGCATATGGTGAAATAGGCTCTGGATTAAAAAGATATTCTACCCCAAAGCCAAGTGTAAATAGATTGGATGATGTTTCAATATCAATGGCCGTAGTAGGATTAATAATATAATTGTTCCTGCTGCCGCTAAATGATGTATATAGCATTTCTCCTGTAAGCCTTATGGGCAACTGCTGAAAACCTATTTTTATTTTTCCTCCAAAGTGATAATTTGACTTAAGTCCAAATGCCTTTGCTGTTGTATCTATATCATCTGTATAGTATCCTGGTCCGGCAATGTAAGTTAATCCAAAACTGAGTCCATATTTTACATTCTGTCCGTAAGCTGTGTAACTTAAAATGAAAACTGCAAGTAAAATAGATCGTAGATTGCTTTTCATATTCTGCCCTTAAAAAATTATTGGATTATAGTCTTAAGCTACAAAGCTTTAGATAATAGTAAATATAAAAATTCATGGTACTTCTAACGGGGAAAACAGTATAAAATAAATTGAAAGGTAAATGGGAAACTGAATTGAAAATAAAGAGTCGAATAAAAATAGAATTGAGAATAGATAGTATGTAATTTATGCAAATTAGATTAAAGACCAATCCTGCACTTAAAAAAGAGCAGGATTGGATAAAATCTTTAAGAAATTCTAATTATAATCCGTATGTAACACCAGCGTTAATTCCGAAAATTGTACCAGCGCCTGAAGCAGCAATGATATTGAATTTAGCATTTACATCAAGAAGTAAGCTTGGTGTAAGTGGATATGTAAATCCAGCAGCAGGTACAAAACCAAAATCTGTTGAGCTTGCACTTACAGTCTGACTGCCAAAACCAAATCCCTCAAAACCATAATTAACTGTTACAGAAGAAGAACTAAAGAATAATCCCAGCTCAGCACCAGCATAAGGAGCAAATGAGGAGCTGGTAGGGAAATTATACCTTGCACCAACTAAAAATGGAACTGTTGAAAAGTGAGCGTCAACACCGCTTTCTTTTGCACCAAGACGGATGTAGCCAATATGACCTGTAAGATCGATTTGCGGCTGAAGATGATAAATAAATAGGCCATTGATGTTGAATCCTGTGCTGTAGGCATTACTAATATCACCACCCATTGGAATTGCAATTCCAACTTGACCGCCTATTCTCATCTGACCACTTGTCTGTGCGTTTAGGCTAACTCCTAGAGCTAAAACGATGAATAAAACTGAAACTAACTTTTTCATGATGTCTCCCTTATTTTGAGTTGTTTAGTGTTATAAGTTCGCAAAAACCGTCTCCGGAAAATGGTTAATTCCGGGTGTTTATTTAAACCGGGCCATTGCTTACAATATTAAATGTTTATATCCCATTAGAAATGGATTAGTCTTTTTTGAATATTTTGTCTTAAAAAGCGGGATTGTAATCTGCTACCAATCAAAAGGAAATATTGTATACGAGTCTTTGTCCTATTATGGTTTGTGTCATCTGCAAATATAAAAGAAAGAATGAAAAATTCAATTGTTGATAATCACAACTTAAAATAATTTATTAAACCTGTAATTAATTTATAATTGTTTTTTTCTTAGACCTGACCATATAATATGATATAAAAAATGCTTTCTTGCTTAATTAAAAGGTAAGAAGTATCTTAGCGTGTTAAAATTTGGAGTTTAACGTGAAAGCTATTAACAGTGCTATTGTTAAGTTTGTTGAGCTTCTACCTAAACCCATTGTCAAGATATTTGCCCAGAGATACATTGCGGGCGATTATCTTGAGGATGCAGTTAGGGTCACAAAGGAACTAAATTCTAAGGGTATTTATACCACTATTGATGTCCTTGGTGAGGCCATCCAGAACAAGTCTGAAGCTTTACAGGCAAAAAAGGAATGTCTCGAAGTTCTTGAAGCCATTAAGAACAATAATCTTATGGCAAATCTTTCTATTAAACCCACTCAGTTAGGCCTTGTTGTTGACAAGGAATTCGGCTATCAACAGATCGCAGAGATAGTTGAAAAAGCCGGGGAGTACAATAATTTTGTGCGTCTTGATATGGAGGACTCTTCATTGACAGATGCAACTTTTGAACTTTTACGATGTTTAAGAGAAAAGTACAACAATGTCGGCGTGGTTGTTCAGGCTTATCTCAAAAGAACAATGAGTGACGTACTATCACTTAACCAAATTGGAACAAATTACCGGCTTTGTAAGGGTATCTACATCGAACCTGAAGAAATTGCCTACAAGGATAAGCAGAAGATAAGAGACAATTATCTTGCAATCTTAAAGCAAATCTTTAAAGATGGTAGTTATGTGGGAATAGCAACACATGATGAGTATCTTGTCGAGGGTGCTTACAAGCTAATAAAAGAAATGGATATCCCAAAGAACAAATATGAATTCCAGATGCTCTTTGGAGTTAGAGAGAGTTTGAGGGATAAGATTAACGCCGATGGAAATAAAATAAGAATTTACGTCCCATTTGGCCAGCAATGGTATAAGTACTCGATAAGGAGACTTAAGGAAAATCCAAATATGGCATGGGATATCACAAAGAGTATTTTTACGTTTAAATGATGAATGTTTTAGGAATTGAAAGTTCTTGCGACGAAACATCCGTTGCAATAATTTCAGATGATAAGTTAACTGCAAATTTAATATCTTCTCAGGATTTTCATGTAAAATACGGGGGTGTTGTTCCTGAACTTTCCAGCCGGGCACACCTCCAGATAATTGTACCTTTATTAAAAGATGCACTTAAACAATCGGCCCTTGAACTGAAAGATATAGATGTCGTTTGTGCTACGGCCGGCCCTGGCTTAATTGGAGCTCTTTTGGTTGGCCTTACATTCGGTAAGTCTTTGGCTTATTCGCTTCAGAAACCATTTATCCCTGTCAATCATATAGAGGGGCATATCTACTCTGGTTTCTTAATGGAGGATAAACCTGAATTCCCATGCCTTACACTTGTTGTCTCAGGCGGGCATACTCTTCTTCTGATCGTTAAAAGTCATGATGAGATAATCAGACTAGGCACTACAGTCGATGATGCTGCTGGTGAGGCTTTTGATAAGGTTGCCAAAATGATTGGCCTAGGATATCCGGGCGGACCTAAGATACAAAAGACTGCAGAAAATGGTGATCCTAAGAGTATTGCTTTTCCTGTTGCAAACCTTAAGAATCATTATGATTTTTCCTTTAGTGGTCTTAAGACATCAGTTTTAAGATATATTCAGCAGAAATATGGACCAGAGAAGAAGATTCCTGAGAGTGATCTTCCAGATATTACTGCTTCTTTTCAGAATGCCGTAATCAGGGCTCTTATACATAATGCTGAAAGAGCATTAAAGGAATATGATGTAAAATCAGTCTCTCTTGCTGGCGGTGTTGCAGCTAATAAGGTCTTAAGGAATGCTTTAGGCGAACTGGCTGCAAAATATAAAAAGAAATATGTAGTTCCCGACTTTGTCTACTGTGGCGATAATGCTGCTATGATAGCTTACAGAGGGTACAAAATCTATCAGTCGGGTAAAAGGTTTAATTATGATTTTAATGCTTTCCCGGGCTTGTTGCCAGGTACTTTTAAGGTGAAATGATTAGAAAAAATAAGAACAAGCGGGACCTTGATAGCCTTTCAAAAGCAGAGAAGGAAGCCCTACTCAGAAAATACAGAAAGAGAATTGATTTTTTTGACAGAATTTTAGTTTATATTTTAAATAAAAGGACTAAAGCTGCTGTCATGATCGGGAGAATTAAGATTGCTCTTAACCAGCCAACTTATAATCCCGAACGTGAAAGAGATGTTTTAATTAGGATAAACAAACATAATCATGGCCCTCTGACCTCTGAATCACTGGATCATATATATGAGAGAATTTTGGATGAGTCAAGGGCAACGCAAAAGGCAGAATCACATAAATTGTTGAATAATTCAGAAAATAGAGAAAAAAAAAAGTCCATAGGTGAATTACTTACCAAAAGGGACAAATATATAATTATTGCGTTTTTTTTCGTCGTCCTTGCAATTCTTTGCTATTCTTTCATGACTCCCAATTATTATAAAGGGTCGTCCCCTGTTGTTTTTGAGATAAAGAAAGGACAAACGCTCAATAATACTATCGATTCTTTGTATAACCGCGGAATTATTCCAAGCAAGCGCAATATGCGTATTGCTGCTTTCTTACTTGGCGGCAACAGAAGCATTAAGTTCGGCCGCTACAGGGTGCCAAACGGACTTAGTTACTTCTCCTTGCTTGAACTTTTCATAGCCGGAAAAAGAGAAGTCCCTGCTATGATAGATGTTTTCCCGGGAATAAATATTTATCAGCTGGCTGGGCAGCTTCAACAGAAGATACATGCCGACTCATCCGAGGTTGTTAAGCTTTGCTTCGATAAGAAACTTCTTCACTTTCTGGATATTGATGCCCCATCTATCGAGGGCTATCTAATACCTGATGTATACTATTTTTATGACAATACTCCGGCCAGTGAAGTACTATATAAAATAAAAAATGAATTTAATAAGTTTCTTTCCGATTCATTGAAACTTCGCCTGAAAAACCTTAATTATAACTTAACTCAGGTTCTTACTATTGCCTCAATAATTGAAGGGGAATCCTCTAAGATAGAGGAATATCCTACAATAGCTGGAGTTTATTATAACCGACTTAACAGGGGCATGAAACTTCAGGCTGATCCTACAGTGCAATATGCACATATGGGGAAATGGCATAGGCTTCTTAACCGCGATCTTACAATTCAGTCACCATATAATACTTATCTGCATTATGGTTTGCCACCAGGACCAATAAACAATCCGGGCCGATCAGCTATAATGGCAGCTTTCTATCCGGCTAAACATAATTATATCTATTTTGTGGCCGATGGATCTGGCAAACATAAATTCGCTTCAAATTACGAGGACCATTTAAAATTAGTACAGCAATACAGAACATGGATGAAAAATCAAATAGCAGAATAGTACTGAATCTCTTTATTTTATTGTTCCTTTCAATCATTTCGCTTGATTGTGCAAACCAACTGCCGCCAGGAGGGGGACCTGTTGATCTTACGCCACCTGAGGTTTTATCGGTTTATCCGGCAGATGGGACAGTTAACTTTAAGGATGACCACCTGGAGATTGAATTCTCTGAATATGTAGATAAGGTGAGCTTTCAATCTGCTCTTTTTATTTCTCCGGCTTTCCAGGGGCAGCTTGAATACGAATGGAGCGGGCACTCAGTTAGGGTAAATTTCCCTGAAAAACTTAAAGATAACATTACTTACGTTGTTACTATAGGCACTGACGTTGTAGACCTTCATAATAAAAACCGAATGGCCCATGCTTATTCTTTTTCCTTTTCTACAGGAAATAAAATTGACAAGGGATTTGTAGATGGAAAGATTTATGATGCCGAACCTTCGGGCATAATGCTTTTTGCTTATGCACTCGATTCTGACACGGTTGACCCAGGAAAAGTTAAACCTAAATATCTTTCACAGGCAGGAAAAGCAGGGGACTATAGCCTTAAAGGGTTATCTTTCGGAAAGTACAGGATCTTTGCTGTTAAAGATGAATTCAAGGATTATATCTATGATATTGGAACTGATTCATATGGAGCTCCTTATACAGATATTTCATTAACAGAAAAAGATACTGCCTTTAAAGGACTTAACTTCTTTATTACAAAGGAAGATACAGCAAAACCGCGCCTTATTTCGGCAGCTATGACAGACCGGTTTCATATACTTGTGGATTTTAGCGAACCAATCGACAGTACGCTTTATTCTTCTAAAAACTTCTATTTAATTGATTCTACACTTAATTCCACTATTATGCCGGTTTATGCCTTCCAGGGTAGGGGAAAGTCAACGCAAATGGTTCTGGCATTAAAGGAACAATTGTCTGAACAGGACAACATATTCCTTTTTGCAAAAGAGCTAAAAGATAAAAGCGGGAATCTAACAAAGCAGGATTATTCCAGAATTTCTGTTACTAATAAAGCAGATACAAGTGCATCCATGCTCGTAAAAACTGTTCCTGCAGAAAGGTCTTCAGATGTGGATGTTTCCTCTCCTGAAATTACTTTCTTTTTTGACGATGGCTTTGACTCACTAAAAGTTAAAAATTCTGCAGTTAGTGTTTTAGACAGGGCAGGGGCTAAATATCCTTTTAATATTAGGTTTATTGATGATGCTACATTTATTGTAAAGATTTTGGCAGAGCTTAAACCAAGACAGGATTATTTTATTAACATAAACCTAAATTATTTGCAAGACGTTGCATCTAATCGCCAGGATTCCACGTATAAGTTTGCATTTACAACTTTTACTGGTACTGACTTTACAGGAGTTTCTGGTGAGGTTAAAACATCGCCGGAAATGAGTAAAGAAAATATTGTTGTTGTTTTACAAAATACAGAGAAGGGAAAACCATCATATAAAAAGAAGGCGGGTCCCAGACTTGAATATGATTTTAATAAAGTTATCCCTGGCAAGTATCTGATATGGAGTTTTCAAAGTAAGAAGTCTTCTACAAATTATAACTATGGAAAACCATTTCCGTTTAAGCCGTCGGATAAATTTACATTTTATCCCGATACACTAAACTTAAGGGCACGATGGCCACAAAGTGATGTTACGGTAAGCTACTAAAACAATCAGCAGTTAAGAAAAAAATCAGTTAAGAAAAGACAGTTAAGAAAAAAGGCAAAAGTAAGAATCGTTTTCATTTGAATTCTCACCCTTGCCTTTTTTTTGATTGTCTATACTTATGATATTTTATTTCTAGTACATGAAGTATTTCTTTGATTTTTCCCTGAATGCTTCTATATCTTTGTTTAAAAAGTCTTTAATATCATCATACTTCATATTCTTGCTGAATAATTCCCTTACTTTACTTGTACCTGCTACTTGGTCAAAGAATTTAATCCTGTCTTTCTTAGCTAGCTTAAAAGGATTTTTGTTTGGGTATAATTCATTGTTTACCTGAAGGAAGAGATACTGAAGGCTCAAAAGGTTTACTTTCTTCATGTCAAATATATGGATTTGAACACCATGAAGGTCTTTTTTAGCCCATGTTCCGTAGTATGGCTTAAATGTTAGTGGTCTGAACTTTACCCCTTCAATATTCAGGGCATTCATTTTATCTGCTAGTTTCTTCTGGTCTATCCAGTCTGCAGCAAAAATCTCAAAAGGAACCGTGTAGCCTACACCTTCTGAAATAACACCGAGTTCTCCAAGAACACCTGTGGCTACATAGTATTCAGAGGCATCTTTGTGAGGAACATGAGGAGAAGCTGGGACCCAGGGGAGTCCTGTTTGCTCGAATGTCATACTCCTTTCCCAACCTTCCATTGGAACAACAGTAAGCTTGCATTTTACGCCCTTTGAGAGCATTGCTTCTTCATTAAGCATTTTTGCAAGTTCTCCGCATGTAAGGCCATATACATAAGGGATCTTAAACTGGCTTACAAATGAAATAAAACCGTCTTCAACCAGGTTTCCTTCGACCTTTTCTCCAGTCAAAGGGTTAGGCCTGTCTAGTACAACAAACTCCTTATTGTTCTCGGCTGCTGCCTCCATTGCTACACCCATAGTACTGATGTATGTATATGATCTGCAGCCATTATCCTGTATGTCATAGACAAGAACATCAATGTCTTTTAGCATCTCGGCCGTAGGCTTTTGTGTTTTGCCATAAAGAGAATAAACTGGAAGCTGGGTTGCCGGATCTTTATATGTTTTTACCTTCTCACCGGCAGAAAAATCACCACGCACACCGTGCTCGGGGCCATATAAAGCTACTAATTTTACTTCTGGCGCTTCGAATAATATATCTACAGTCGATTTTAACTCTTTGTCAACTCCAGTCGGATTTGTTATTAGTCCAACTCTTTTCCCTTTTAAAATATCAAAGTGCCTGTCTCTTAAGACTTCAATTCCGGTTTTAACTTTTGGCGTTTGTGCAATAATCATTGAAAAACTAACAATTAACAAGAATACACTATAGAAAATTTTCCTCATTGTCTTAATTCCTTTTTTATATTATCTGCAATTATATCACCCGTGGTTTTTACCTCATTGCTCATTGTTTCAGCCGTTTGTAAAAGTTCGCCTCCGAGTGCCTGGTCCTTTAGTGAAGAACAATTTATTAATACATTTAGAAATGCTCCCTGAGCTGCTGTAGATAAAAGAAGAGCTGCAACGCCAGCATCTGAAAGAGAATTTCTATTTCCTTTTTCAACTATTGTTTGTATCAATGGAATAACCTCACTGCAGCTTTTTACTACCTCTGCTGGAACTTTAGCTGCTCCATAGGTGGCTTCCTCGATCTGCTGTGAGCGAAGAGCTTTTTCCTGCTCTGTTTCTTTCGGCATCTTAAAGGCATCCATTACCTTATCGAATGCTTGATTATCCTTCTGGGCAAGGTCAATGAATTTTTGTCTATAACCTTCCAGCTTTTCTTTTATTGAGGATATTTCTGCTTCTACGTCAGCATATTTTCTCTTCCCAATTGTAAGATTGCAGACCATTGTTCCAAGACAAGATGCCAGAGTAGCACATAAGGCTGAAACATTTCCACCGCCTGGAGTAGGAGAGTTTGAGGATAATTCATCCAAATATTCGCCTAGAGTTTTTGTTAATTCCATTTTTTGTCCAGTTGTTTTGTGATTTATTTTAAGTTTAATTTTAAATGCTGCAAAATAAAGAGTAAGATCCAAAAACGGCTAAAATAATTCCTGAATCAAAAAAATTTGCATATCATATAACTTCATATCATATAGTCAATTATTTTCTGCTCAGGCTTGAACTCATTTAAGCTGCTTAGTCCTAATTTCTCAATTGCAAGGTCTACCAGAGCTTTTTCCTCTTTAATTTCCCCATTAGAATAGTACTTTCCTGCCATTAAGAGCGCTTCAAGCGGAACGAGTCCAACAATTTCACTTCCATCTATTTCTACTCCAAGACGAGCTGCCTCCTTTTTTACCTCTTCAAATGCTACATGCAGGGGAGTGGTATTATAGTTTTTCAGGTTCATAGAGACCTGAGTGATGTTGTATTTTTCAAGTGCGACTCCCATTGCCTGAAGTGTCTTTAATCTTCCTGGAATGCGGACAGTTTCGCCGTTTATCTTTATAATGTTCCCATTTTCATCTCTTTTAGGCTTACCTGTTTCGCGTAAAACTTCAGCAATTTCCTTTGAATAGCTAACATCGGTGGATTTAATGTTTACATTGTAAGCAATAAGGAAAAACCTTGCTCCTGTTACAAGCGCCCCAAGTTTAGGATTAAATTTCGCTTCACCAAAATCAGGTTTCCACTCATTATCTTTAAGCTTCTCTTTAAGCCCTTCATATTCACCTTTGCGTATATTTGATAACAATCTTCTTGAAGGGGTTTTTGAAGCTTCTTCGTAGAGATAAACAGGTACGTCAAGCTCTTTTGCTATTCTTTCGCCAAACTGTTCTGAAATCTTTACACATTCGTCCATGGTTACATCTTTTACTGGAACAAAGGGGACAACATCGATTGCTCCAATTCTCGGATGCTCACCCTTGTGTTTTGTCATATCGATCTTTGATGCTGCAGCTTTGCAGGCTTCTGTAATACCATCTAAAATTCCTTTTTCATTCCCAGCCAAGGTTACAACAACACGGTTATAATCAGCATCAGGTTCAAGGCTTAACAGTTTTACATCTTTTACCTTTTTTACTGCATCAGTTATTGCGCTAAATACTTCAGGATTTCTTCCTTCGCTGAAATTCGGGACACATTCAATTATTTTCATATTTCAACCTTTGAAGATTTATAAATTACTTTTCCATTCTTTACAGTACAGATGTTTAGGTTTTTGGCCACATTGTATATTATATCGCTATATTCTTCTGTATCAAAAACCGCAAAATCTGCTTTTTTACCAATCTCAAGACTTCCTCTTGTGAGGTTTTCCCCTAAGGCTTTTGCAGCATTTATTGTTACTGCAGAGATAACTTCCTCAAAAGTCATTCTTAGCTCAATGCATGCAAGACTCATTATAAAGTTGAGATTGGCAATATGAGATGAGCCGGGATTATAATCTGTGGAAATTGCTAGAATTGCGCCGCCATTTATCATTTCCCTTGCAGGAGCATACCCATAGTGGAGAAAAAATGATACTCCTGGAAGAAGAACGCATGCAGTTTCAGCTTTTGATACTTTTTTAATCTCCTTTTTGTTTATCACTTCCAGGTGGTCCAGACTCTGCACGTTATATTTTAAGCCAAGATCAATTCCGCCAATATTGTTAAACTGGTCTGTATGGAGTTTTAAGTCAAATCCAAGTTCTGAGGCCTTCTTAAAGATGACCTCTGTCTCATCAACGCTAAAAGCTGTTTTTTCGCAAAATGCATCGCAAAACCGGGCAAGTTTTCTTTGCGCAATATAAGGCAAAAGCCTTTCTGTGATTAGCTTTATGTAGCTTTCATGATCAGTCTTAAATTCCGGGGGATAAGTATGTGCCCCTAGAAATGTTGAAACAATGTCGATCTCATATTGCTTGTTTAGTATCTCTATGACTTCAAGTATCTTTATTTCGTCTTCTAAATTTAATCCGTAACCGCTTTTTATTTCAAGTGTGGTAATTCCCTGCGAGATAGCATATTCGATTTTGGGTTTGGTTAATTCCACCAATTCCTGAAGACTTAGTTCTCTAAGTGACTGAACAGTGCGGTTTATTCCGCCTCCCATCTGGGCTATTTCTTCATAACTTGCTCCTGCAATCTTCATCCTGAACTCATTGGCTCTTGAGCCTGCAAAGATCGTATGTGTATGGCAGTCTATTAGCCCTGGAAGAATTACTTTACCGGGAAGATCAATGACATGATCAAAGATCTCTTTTTTTTCAGATCCATGGGGAATAAAATCTTTAATTATGTCATTTTCAGTTACAATTGAATGGTTCTCCAATATCCCTATCTCTTTTAGCTTGCTTCCTCGTTTGAGGTTTTCTCCTTGGGTATTGACTGTTATTATTTGCGAAAGGGAAGAATATAATTTTAACATATTATCATTTCTGGAATTATTGATAAAATGTGCAATTTAAGAACCAAATCGGGCTATTTCCCTGGTTTTCATTGGCTGTAAACACTGAAAAACAGGATGGGGTAAATATAAAAAATTACATTCTTATATGTTACTGATTTGATTCTAGTTTTTAGAGAAAGATGTAAAGATCTTTTATATAATTAAGAGGAATTTTCCAAAAAAGCTTAGAAAACATTATTTTTTTGTCAAATTCTCAACAATTTTGTAAATTGCGATATCAAAAATAAAAGGACTTTGTAAAATGCCTCCTGCAAAAAAGCTTAAGATTCTTTTTGTCACATCCGAAGTAGTTCCTTTTGTTAAAACCGGCGGCCTTGCAGATGTATCGGCTGCACTTCCACAGACGCTTACTGAACTTGGACATGAGGTGCGAATTGTTTGCCCTAAATATGGAGCAATCGATGAAAGACGCTTTAAGATACATGAGGTTGTTCGACTTAAAGATCTTAGTATTAAGATGGGTGAAAAGGATGTGGTCTTCTCTTTACGGTCTTCTTTCTTGATTGGCCAGAAAGCAAGAGTGCAGATCTATTTCCTGGATAACTATGAATATTTCGGAAGTAAGCAAAGTCTTTATGTTGATCCGGCTACAGGACAAGATTTTCCTGACAACCTGGAAAGGTTTACTCTTCTTTGCCGCAGCGTTTTTGAGCTTATTAATAAATTAGGCTGGGTACCAGATATAATTCATGGCAATGACTGGCAGTGCGGACTTATACCTGCTTATTTGAAAACAGTTTATAAAGATGAACCCCTGGTTCAGAACGTTAAAACTGTCTTTACAGTGCACAACCTTGCCTATCAAGGATTCTTCCCTAAATCTGAATTTTATAAGACAGGTCTTCCCGAGGATTTAAACTCCGAGAGGGGAATTGAGATCTATGGAAGGCTAAATTTCATGAAAAGCGGTCTTATGTTCTCCGATGCAGTTACAACTGTAAGTGAACGCTACGCAGAGGAAATTACAAAGGACGAAGAACTTAGCGCCGGATTAAAGAGTGTACTGCTAAAACGTAAAAAAGATCTTTTTGGCATTATTAACGGCATAGACGACAAAGTCTGGAACCCTGAGCTCGATAGTTTTATCCCACATAAGTTTTCGGCTAAGAACTTAGAAGAGAAATCTGAAAATAAGAAAGTGCTCTGTGAGAAGTTTAATCTTACATATAACCCGGACGTACCAATTATTGCCGTAATTTCCAGACTAGTCGATGGAAAAGGATTTGATCTTATAGCTGAAATAATCGAAGATATACTCCAGTTGGATGTACAAATGGTCCTTCTTGGTACAGGTGAAAAGAAATATCATAAGCTTTTTGAAGAGATGCAGGCCAATTATAGTACAAAATTCTCATGCTTCCTTGGTTTTGATGATGAACTCGCTCATTTGATTGAAGCCGGAAGTGATATGTTCTTAATGCCTTCGCGCTATGAACCATGTGGCCTGAATCAGATGTACAGCCTTTCTTATGGTACTGTACCTGTTGTAAGGGAAACAGGCGGACTTGCCGATACAGTTGAAAGGGTTAACGAAAAAGAAGAAACTGGTAATGGATTTGTCTTCAAAAAATATGATTCCTCTGAATTGCTTAAGGAATTAAAAAGAGCTGTAAAGATATTCCAGCAGGAGAAGAAGCTGTGGACAAAGATTCAGAAAAATGGAATGAAATCTGATTTTACATGGCAATCCTCTGCAAAAAAATATGTTGAGTTATATAAGAAACTTTTGATTAACGACTAAATGATTAATAAGGCTGTATTTTTTGACCGGGATGGGACAATAAATATTGACCCGGGCTATATTGGCAATCCAGATCTGGTAGAACTATATCCAGGGACAGCTTCGGCAATTGCAGAGCTGAAAAAAGCGGGATTTAGGATTGTTGTTATTTCTAACCAATCTGGTATAGCCAGAGGTTATTTTACTTCAAGTGAGGTTGAAGCAGTCAACCAAAAAATTAATTCTCTCCTTAAGGACCAGGGCACTGAAATAGATGCATTCTATTACTGTCCGTCTCATCCAGACTTTAATACACATGAGGAATGCAAGTGTAGAAAACCCTCGCCTTATCTGGTCTTCAAAGCTGCTGAGGAAATGAAACTCGATCTTGGCAGTTCTTACTTCGCAGGCGACAGTTTGAGCGACATTGAATGCGGGATAAATGCAGGAATAAAAACAATTCTCGTAAAAAATGGCAGAACTGAGGAACAAATTTCTAACTTGCTTGTAGAAGGTAAAATTCCCAATTTTATTGCTTGCGATTTACAGGAGACTTCAAAATTAATAATTAACGATTTTCTCGGAGGAAATTGATTGTATTCCAAAATAAGTATTTTAATTGTCCTAGTAATTTCTTCTTTTTTCTTTAGTGCATGCAATGATGACCCAACTAGCGCCGGTCTGGCAGTATTAAATAAAGAAGATTTAATAGCTGTTAATCCCGACAGCTCTTTTCTGGTTTCATCATCTTCATTTAATTCTAAAGTCGATTTCTTTGCAAGCGACCCAATTTTACTGGGTAGCTATAATGGTGTTAACTCTACAATGCTTGTTAATTTCTACCTTTCAATGCCAGACACAATTAAAACGGGTATTCTTAATAACACAGTTTCCGTACAGAATGCATGGATAGATATGTATCCATATTATACAATCGGCAGCTCTGCAGCATCGGATGACTTCTTTAAGGTAAAGAGAATCAACAGTGGTTGGCCTTCTACGGTTAACTTCAATGCCGATAGCCTTTCAAAGATAAATAAAGATGAGACTGACCTGAAGACTGGTAATAATTTCACCACTAGCCTTTATTCTTTTGGCGTAAGTGCTTCAAATGTTTCAGCATGGCTTAAAGATACTTCTAAAACAACAGTTGGACTTTATTTTGAACCTAATGCTGGTTCTCAGAAAATGGTTGGCTTCCACCCTTATTATAGTACAGATCTTACTTATAGTATGAGAATGAAAGTCGTTTTTGTTAAATCAGGGGTCTATAGCGATACGGTTTCTTTCTATCCTGCAACTGATCTGCACCTTGTACAAGGAAATGGCATACAAAGACCTGCTAACAGAATTTGTGTACAGGGAGGAATTG
>JAUZPB010000009.1 GCA_030706145.1 Bacteroidota bacterium | reverse complement strand
TTCATCAAAAGAAGGGGAGTAAATTATTTTTTTACTATCATTCTTTACAATTTGCAATGCCAGATTAATATCCTTTGGTGAACAGATGACAATCACATTGACATCGTAATTAGCTAAAAATGCAAGTAGCTTCTGAAATCTGTCAACTCCCCAAAACCTGGCATAGCTGCCGGCAGAAATATTAACTCCAATAAGCAGCTTTTTAGTTTCAAATCTTTTGCTTAGCGCTTTCCTCATTTTTTCAATTGAAGCCTTTTGCGGGCAGTATTCTATATTGATATCATCGCTCGGTGGTTTAAGGCTAAACAATTTACCTAACTGAAGAATTCTATCTACTACATGATATTTTTCACTGTCAAGTTTCTCAATTGTCTTTGTGTAAACAATTTCATTACCTTTTTTTAATCCAAATTTATTCTCTGCCGAACAAAGAGCCATAATGTAAGTAACAGTAGTAGAAACATCATCATGAAGATCAATTACTGCGTCATATTTCTCTTCTTTAATATTTCTTAATACCTCAAATATTCCACCAATACCTTTATTAAAGATAAGGACATTATCGACAGATGGATTATTTGAGAAAATAAATTGGTTACTTTTTGCAGCTAAAACAGTGATATTGCATTTTAACTCCTCCTTTATTTGCTTTAGCAGCGGCGTAGTGACCAATGCATCACCAATCCTGTTCAACCTTATAAAGAGCAGCTTTGATTTATTATCAAATTCAGTTACTACCGATCTTCTTTTCTTTTTCTTCGAAAGTAACAGTAATAGCCTAAGCAACAGATTCTTTAGGAATATTTCAACTTTTTTCATTTAATGGAATTACTATTTTGTTCTTTTTTATCAGGGATTCTATTTTCCCTAAGACAGAATCAACCGGCAGATTTTTAAAACACTCGTGTTCTTTTGGACAGTCCAGAAGATTGCAACCAATACAATCTAAATCATCTAGTCTAAGATATTCATGCCTGTCTCCAAATGGGCCCTGGAGCTTAGGGTCAGTAGGACCATGTAAGCTTAACGTAGGTGTCTTTACGGCTGTCGCAATATGCATAGGGCCACTGTCATTTGCCACAATGAAACTGCATTTCTTTATCATTGCCCCCATTTTTCTAATATCAGTTGCAGGAGCAAGGTGAACCTTTTCTTTCATACAACTGGCAATTGCATCGGCTTCAGACTTGTCACCTGGTCCCCAAAGTAAAAGTATTTCTGAGGAAAACCTCCTTGAAATAGCATCTGCAATTTCAGCAAATTTTTCCGGATCGCATTTCTTTGATGCCCACCCTCCGCTTGGACTTATACCTGCAACAGGCTTTCTTCGGTCAAATGTCTCATTGAAATAATTTTCAGCAAAACTAATATCCTCTTGCCCCAGGCTGAAAAACAGCTCATCAGAGGAGTAACTTAAGCCAATACTCTTTAGGAACTCCAAATGCAGCTTTGCAGCATGGAATTTATCTCTATCCTGTGGTCCAAACAAATTATAGGCATATGTCCTGCCCTTATAAGGGAAGCCTGCCTTATATTTTGCCCCGCTTAAAAATGTGATCAATGCGGTTCTTGGATTAGAGTAGAAATCCAGTACCAGATCGTACTTTCCTGATCTTACTTTCAGTATATAGTACAGGCTGCTATTTTTTCTCTTTTTATCAAGAACAATGATTTCATTTAGAAATGGCAGCTTTTCTAAAGCAGCTTTACTCGGACTTTCTGTTAAAAAATCTATCTTTGCGTTGGGAAAATCTTTTCTTAGATTGTTAAAGACAACCGTTGAGAGAATAACATCACCAATACCGCGCAGCTTTATACATAGAATTTTTCGAACTTTATCTTTTTCAATTATCATGCTTTAAAATAGAGAAAAAAGTCTCATCAGGCAAACCTTAAAGCTGGCATTACATTTAAGGTAGAAATATTAAATTTACATTGGAATTATTCTTCTTTATCTTTGTAATCATTAATTTTTCGGCTATCAAACTTAAAATTTAGACTTATGATGACTGTTTTAGAAAGTATAAAGCTTTCAACCGAATTCTTTGAAAAAAAGGGTATTGAGTCTCCAAGAGTAAATGCTGAGATCCTTCTTGCACACGTAATGAAATGCAAGCGCCTGGAGCTATATCTGGCTTTTGATAAACCATTAAAAGAAGAAGAACTAAACCAATATAGGGAGTATCTTAAAAGAAGATCCAGGTTTGAACCACTGCAATACATTGTTGGTGAAGTAGAATTTTATGGAATCCCTTTTAAGGTAAAACCTCCTGTTTTAATCCCTCGCCCTGAAACAGAAATTCTTGTAGAAACTATTATTAATTCATTTGATAAAGATAACACACTAAAATTTCTTGATATTGGAACTGGTACAGGCAATATTGTGATAGCACTGTCTAAGTCTTTTCCAAATGCACTTTTTACTTCTATTGATATAAATGAACAAGCTCTCGAGCTTGCACAATCTAATGCCGGAATGAATAGTGTTGCCGATAGAATTAAATTCATAAAGCAGGATATAAACTCCTTAGAAAACAATAACTTAGAGCATTTTGATGTAGTAATATCTAACCCTCCCTATGTATCTCTCGATGAATATGAAACCCTGCAGCCTGAGATCACTAGGTTTGAAGATTCAAAAGCCGTTACTGATAATGGTGATGGCCTTAGATTTTACCGAACAATATCTGAAAAATCATCATATTTGCTTGAAAAGAAAGGGCATTTGTTTTTTGAATTAGGGAAAGGACAATACGCAAATGTTAAGGACATTATGTGCCTAAATGGATTTGATCAGATACAAATTACAAAGGACTATTTAAACATTGAAAGAGTAATCTCCGGAGTTAAAAATTGAGAGCATTAGTACAGCGGGTCACTGAAGGTGGAGTTTATATTGACAGTGAAAATTATTCAGCTGATATCTCTAAGGGAATGGTTATTCTTTTGGGTATAACACATTCTGATAGTGAAGATGATGTTAACTTTGTAGCCGATAAATGCTGCAACTTAAGAATATTTGAAGATGGAAACGGAAAGATGAACTTGTCCTTAAACGATATTGACGGAGAGATGTTGATCATATCTCAGTTTACACTCTATGGAGACGCAAGGAGAGGGAACCGCCCTAGTTTTTCTGATGCTGCCAGACCAGAAATTGCAGAAGATATGTACAAGAAGTTCATAAAACGTGCTTCAGATAATCTAGGGACAGAAAAAGTCAAATGCGGAATATTCGGGGCCATGATGCAGGTTAAAATAATCAACGATGGACCTGTAACTATTTTGGTAGAATCAAAGGACGAATCAAAATAACAATTTCCTTTTAGAACCTTCTTTAACTTTTTCAGCTTTTGATTTGAATTACTTTTTTTTATTTTTTATTTATAAATGAATTATTTAGAAAGGGTTAAACAAATTGCATTCTATCCTGTTAATTTTTCTTGATGGAATCGGGATAGGGGAAAATAACCCGGAGATTAATCCATTTTTCAGATACCCATTCAAAAGTTTTACTGATATTTTTGGCGAAACACCTTCTTTAAATGCACAATATCTCCATAGTTCAGGTAATGATAAATTTATATTTCCAAGTGATGCACGCCTGGGAATAGAAGGGCTGCCGCAAAGCGGTACGGGTCAGACTTCAATATTCTGCGGTGTAAATGCCCCTAAACTAATTGGACAACATTTCGGACCTTATCCATATTCTACATTGATTCCTGTTATTAAAGAAAAAAATATCTTTCGCGAATTTATTGATAGGGAAGAGAAAGTAGCTTTTGCTAACGCATATCCGCAAATCTTCTTTGACTATGTAAATTCAGGAAAACAAAGGCTTAGTGTAACTACATTAAGCTGCAGACTTAGTGGATTAAGGCTAAACAATTATGAAGATCTAAAAAATGGGAATGCTCTTAGCCCTGAGATTGACAATTCAAGATGGGTCAATAAGCTAGGTTATGATCTACCAATAATTAGCCCTGAACTAGCAGCCGAAAGGCTTCTTAAAATAGCTTCACTAAATAAACTGACTGTCTTTGAATATTTCCTTTCAGACCATCTTGGACATCATCGTAATTTTGACACGCTGCAAAAAACTCTTGAATGCCTCGATAGATTTCTCTTTCATATTCTTACAACTTTAGATACTGATATTTCTCTTCTTGTCTGCTCAGACCACGGCAACCTTGAGGATATTTCAGTGAAAATGCACACATTAAATCCCGCCCTTACAGTCTCGGCTGGGAAATATGCGGCGGAATTCGCGGAAAGGATAACTGATATTTCCCAAATAAAGCCCCTGATAATGGAGCTGACAAAATGAAGGGGCATCCGCTTATTAAAGTAACTCTCCTTTTTCTAAGCGGTATAATTCTTCAAAAATATCTTTCACTTAATACAAAACTCCTTTTCTATTTAGCCCTGTTTTTCTTCATTATTGCCATTGTTCTGCTAATTTTTAGTAAAGGCAGGTCTAAGTCCCTGCTTATACCTCTTGCAATTGTTACTGTGCTTATAGGTTCAATTAGTTTCCAGATAGCATACCTAAAACTACAGCCTTTTCCTTTCAAAATTCCTAAACTGAAAAACGTAACAGTAATTGGACATGTTGAATCAATAGAATTAAAAAGAGAGAAAAATTTCAAATTTATACTTAAAACAGAGTATCTTGTAATAGACAAAAAAAACATCAACTGTGATCTTAGATTACTTTGTACAATAGGAGAAGAAAACAATAAAATAAAGTTAGATTCTATTTATAATAGCATGCACTGCGGAAACTACGTGAATATGGAAGGTACAATCTCAAGAGCTAGACAAGCTCGTAATCCGTGGGAATTTGACTATGACCATTATCTCTTTACAAAGGGAATTAGTGGTGTGTTCTCTTGCTTTGAACTTCAAAGACTCAGAATCCTTGATCATAAAGCTGATGTCTTTCAGGACTATAAATTCACTCTTAGAAAAGAAATTGATAAGAAAATAGTCGAACTGCATTCACCTGAGTGTGCTGCATTACTAAGGGGACTTATTCTAGCCGATAGAAGTGAAATTTCAGATGAAACACAGACTGATTTTATTAATACCGGAGTTGTTCATATTCTTGCTGTCTCAGGCTCTAATGTATTATTAATAATACTTATCTTCTCATTCTTATTTGGAAGATTTAGCCCTTATCTAAAAACTTGCCTTGTGATATTTGGCCTTTTCTTTTTTCTTGCAATAACCGGAATAAGTTCATCTGTATTTAGGGCCGTCTTGATGGCCACAGCTATACTTATAGCAAATATCTCCAACAGGAGTAATAATATTTACAATGCAATTTCCCTCTCGGCACTAATTATTCTTATTCTGGACCCTTTTCAGCTCTTTGACCCCGGCTTCCAACTTTCTTACTCTGCAGTCCTATCGATTATTTATATAAACCCGAAGTTAATAGAATTCCTAAATAATTCACTTTCTGAAGGTAAAAAAGCCCTGAAATTAATTTTACAATTTACAGCTGTCACCATATCTGCTCAGATTGGGACTCTGCCTTTTACTCTTTTTTATTTTGGAAAGCTTTCACTTGTTTCCTTATTGGCCAATGTCCTTATTATTCCATTAATTTCAGTAATAACAGGCAGTGCAATATTTACTGTTGTAATAAGCTATTTTGGGACTTTTGGGGCTAGAATCTATGCTGAGGTCAACAATGAACTAACCCAGCTTACTTATGCTGCCGCTCATTACCTAAGTAATATAAAATACTCATTTATATTCATAAGGGATTTTTCTCTTTTCGATGCCATTGTTTTTTACTTCTTCCTGGCATTCTTTTTTGCATTTGAAAGATTTCTCCATTCTTCTAGAAACAAAATTATTCTCATTATGTTGAGCATTATATGTTTCTTAATGATTATAAGAATAGACGATAAGGAGCTTTTGCAAGATGGGAAGCTCTCCGTAATGGCAATAGATGTAGGGCAGGGAGATGCGACACTAATAAAATTTCCAGACAATTCAACAGCATTAATTGATGCAGGGGAGACAAACTATTATTTCGATAATGGCGAAAAGATAATATTGCCCATATTAAACAGACTTGGAATAACATCCATCGACTATGGTTTTATTTCGCACGTGGATTCCGATCACTATTCAGGTTTTATTACTTTAGTCCAGCAGGGTTTTATTAAAAGGATATTTAAACCGGAAATTGACTCATCAGATCGCAAAGACAAAAACCTTGAAAAATTTCTAAAGCTTTTTAGAGTACCTATAACATATTACAGAGAAACTCTCCTAAGTCTTGGAAATACAAGGCTTTACCTGTTAAATGATGAAAAATGGAATAGATACTATAAACTCTCTAAAAATGATAAAAGCGGTATACTTAAGCTTAAATATGGATCGTCAAATTTATTGTTTGTAGGAGATGCCGGTCATAAAATGGAGTGCCTTTTGATAAATAAATATGGGAAATTTCTCTCATCAGATCTTCTTAAGCTAGGACACCATGGCAGCAAGAATAGTTCATCTTTTGAATTCTTAAAGAATGTAAATCCCAAATATGGCCTTATTAGCGCTGGTCTGATGAACAAATTCAACCATCCTTCCCGTGAAGTACTAAAAGAAATGGACCAGCTTAATATTAAACCTCTTAGAACTGACCAGATGGGAGCTATTATTCTAAGCAGCGACGGAAATAATCTGTCTTTAGTAAATTGGAAAAATATCTACTAATGTTTATATCATCATTTTTCATTATTTTAACGCTTCATATTATGAGTTAAAAAAATGAGAATAATTGAGGATTTTCAGCTAAAAGGCCAAAATACATTCGGACTTGATATAAAGGCCAAATATTATGCTGAAATAAGCAAAATAGATGAAATAAAAGAATTATACTCCAGTTACTCTTCATCTCCAATTATGATCCTGGGTGGTGGCAGTAATATACTTTTCAGCAAAGATTATGATGGACTTATGATTAAAAACCTTATAAAAGGTATCAAAAAGGTCTATGAAAATGAGGACATAGTGCTGATTGAAGCAGGAGCAGGTGAAGTTTGGGAAGATTTTGTACAGTATACAGTTGATAATAACTGGGGCGGCTTGGAGAACCTTTCGCTTATCCCGGGAACAGTTGGCGCTTCCCCAATTCAGAACATTGGAGCATATGGAACAGAGATCAAAGATGTCTTCGAAGAACTTAAAGGCTATAATCTTGAAACCGGAGAGGTATCTGCTTTCTCTTTAGCGCAGTGCAGATTTGGATACAGAGATAGTGTTTTTAAGAGAGAGTTAAAGGGTAAGTTTGTTGTTACTTCTGTTACTTACCGCTTGTGTAAAAATCCACAGATTGATATAAAGTATGAAGCTTTAAGATCAGAATTAGAAAAATTGGGAATTGAATCACCTACGGTTAAACAAGTCAGTGAGATCGTTTGCAACATTAGAAGAAGTAAACTCCCGGATCCTAAAATAGTTGGAAACGCAGGAAGCTTCTTTAAAAACCCTGAAATTTCAGATTCTCACTACCAAAAACTCCTTTCTTTACATAATGATATTCCTGGATACAAAACAGGGAACAATACTATAAAAGTCCCTGCTGGCTGGCTTATACAAAAATGCGGGTGGAGAGGTAAAAGACTTGGAAATGTAGGGGTATATGACAAACAAGCTCTTGTTCTTGTAAACTATGGCGGAGCAGATGGGAATGAGATTATTAAACTTTCAGAAAATATTAAAGAGTCAGTAAAAAAAGAATTTGATATCTGGCTTGAAACAGAAGTAAATATTGTCTAATATTCCTCATTTATAAAATTAAATGGGCAAATAACTCTTAACATTCAGTTAATTTATTCGGAGAATTTATGGCAGAAACCGAAATTGCTAAAGAAGAGAACAAAGAAAGCTTGTACAAAAGCTTGTCAAAGGAGATCATACAACCTTTTAAGGACCTTTTACATACTCCTCAGGCCTTAACTGGCCTGAATATTTCTTATATACTGGAAGGACTTACTTATTTTGGCGTTGTAACTCTTCTGGCGATATATTTTAACGAGTATATTGGACTAAATGATATTAATGCAGGCATAATGGTCAGCATTTTAACTGCAGGAATAACCTTAAGCATGCTGTTCCTCGGCGCTACTGTAGATTGGATTGGTGCAAGAAGAGCCCTGCTAATATCCCTGTCATTTATGCTTGTAGGCAGGATATTCTTAGCCTCGGCTCCAGGTCTTGGTGGGACACAGGGAATGTGGTCTTCTTCTCATATGCTTTCTCTGATCGGAATTTTAGGGATTGTCTTAGGATATGGAATTTACCAGCCAGCTTCATATGCGGCTGTTAAACTTTGGACAAATGAAAAAACTGCTGCAATGGGCTACGCAATGCTCTATGCACTAATGAATCTTGGTGGATTCCTTCCTGGTTTAATCTCACCACCAATTAGAAAAGCCTTCGGCATAACAGGAGTTTTTTGGGCTTATGTTGTTCTTACAGTAACTGGTATGGCTGTCGTAGCACTTATGATCACAAAAAAAGCCATGAAACAAGCTGAAGAAACTGCAAAAGCTACATCTGATAAAAAAGAAGATCTCCAGGAAAAAGATGAATCTGAAGAGCTTAGCGGTAAGGAAAAACTTAAGTTTTATTTGAAAAATTTCCCGCTTAAAGATCGCAGATTTATGTATTTTATTTTCGTACTTATACCCGTTCAGACTTTATTTGCTCATAACTGGCTTACTATTCCTCAGTACACAAGCCGTGCCTTCTCTGGATTTGTAAGTGATAATTTTGAGTTCTTTAGCAATTTTAACCCAATTCTTATCTTTATACTTACTCCAATGGTGGCTGCTTTTACAGCTACAAAGAATACATATAACATGATGATTCTAGGAACGCTTGTAATGGCTTCTCCTACTTTTCTTTTAGCCTTGGGACCAAACATATATACCTTGTTTGGGTACCTGATAATTATGACAATAGGGGAGGCAATGTGGCAGCCAAGATTCCTTCAATGGGTCGCAGAAATTGCTCCAAAGGGAATGACAGGTATCTATATGGGTATAGGCCAGTTCCCATGGTTTTTGACAAAGATGCTTACAGGTCTATATTCAGGATGGTTCCTCATGCATTTTTGCCCAGCCGGCACTTTGCCGCAGAACATGAATACTGAATTTATGTGGTTTGTTTATGGCCTTATTGCAATTATAAGCCCTATTGGTCTATTAGCTGCAAGAAGCTGGATGATAAAAGGATTCAAAACAAAACACGAAGGATAATTATAAGTAATTAACCTTTGTAAAGAGATATAAAAAAAGGCGCCTGTCTTCATTTATTGAAAGCAGGCACCACATTTTTGCAGCCCCATAATATCTAACATTAACTTTTCAATTTTTACAGTTAAATAAAGGATTCTGGTCCATTTAGATCCTCATCTTCCTCTTTACCCATAGTAAACATGCTGCTAAGCATATCCTTAAACTGAAGACCTCTTTCCAGACGGAATTTACTTAGCAATGAATATTCTGAAAGCCCATGAAGTGCAAATTCCATAAGCAAAAGTTTTGCTGATTCATCTTCGTTTGGATGATATTTATTTACAAGATCCTTTAAGCCTGGCACAGCAGTTAAAGCTTTCTTATAATCATGGCTTGAATAATTGTGCATTATATCAACCTGATTGCCTTTACCAAACCAGTTTATTATCTGAATGTAAGGATTTGAGTCCTGGTTACGCTTCATCTTATCCGGATTTGGGAAATACAGCGGAAATTGTGCCCTGATTGCCTTGCTAACTAGTATTTGCGCTACTTTGGCAGGACCTTCCTGCTCACCTTCATAGACAAGCTCAATTTTTCCGGTAATAGAGGGTATTACACCTACAAAGTCAGTAATTCTTATATGAGTCTCATTTTCATGGTTTACCAGCATTCTTCTTTCAGCTGAACTAACAAGATTTTCGTATGCTGAAATTGTTAATCTGGCAGAAACACCGCTTTTGGAATCTATATATTCGCTCTCACGAGCTTCAAAGGCAATTTGCTCAATGAGCAATTTCACAAGCTCTGGAGCACAAACCTTTGAGGCCTGGTCCATTGTCAGTTTTGCTTCCTGACTCGTAATTTCCTTGGAAATTTGAATTGTCTTTGGATAATGTGTCAAAATCTGACTGTCAATTCTATCTTTCAGAGGCGTTACAATTGCACCTCTGTTTGTATAATCCTCTGGATTTGCCGTGAAAACAAAGTGTATATCCAATGGAAGCCTTATCTTAAAGCCGCGGATCTGTATATCCTTTTCCTGCAAGATATTAAATAACGCTACCTGAATTCTTGCTTGAAGGTCAGGAAGCTCATTTATTACAAAAATTGACCTATGGGATCTTGGAATTAAGCCAAAATGTATAACTCTTTCATCTGAATATGGAAGCTTTAATGTTGCAGCCTTTATTGGATCAACATCTCCAATAAGATCAGCTATGGAAACATCCGGAGTTGCTAATTTTTCAGTGTAACGTTCTGATCTATGTATCCATTCAATTGGAGTTTCATCACCTTTTTCGGCAATAAGATCCTTAGAGTATCGTGAAATTGGATTTAATGGATCATCATTAAGCTCCGAATCAGCAACGGCAGGAATATACTCATCTAAAAGATTTATCATTAGCCTAGCGAGTTTCGTTTTTGCCTGCCCCCTTAATCCCAGAAGCAAAATGTTATGCCTTGAAAGAATTGAAGTATCAATATCTGGTATTACACTTTCTTCATATCCAATAATTCCATTGAAACTATTCTCATTTCTTTGAAGCTGCTTAATGAGATTTTCTCTCATCTCATCTTTTATTGAACGCACCTTATAACCGGCACGTTTTAATTGTCCGAGTGTTTTTACTTCTGCATAGTTTCTAATCTGCATCTTTTAAAAATTCTCCTTTATTTATCTGCCTATACTAAATTTATTTCAAAAGATTATGCCATCTATTTTAGCGTTTTTCTTCTGTTCCTTATATAATCCTCGAATACATATTCTCCCAAAACAGTCGGACTACTATAAAAAGCCTTTCCATTGTTGATCTTTGTGAACTCGCGGACAAAGTTTTGCAGGTAAGGGTCTTTTGCTATCATAAACGTTGTTATTGTAATACCCATTCTGCGGCATTTTGCAGCCTGATCCAGTGTCTTATTTAAAATTTTCCTATCCATCCCAAAACTGTTCTTGTAGTATTTCAGCCCTTCCTTAAGACACGTTGGTTTTCCATCTGTAACCATGAATATCTGCTTATTGCCGGTTCTTCTTCGTCTTAGAATATCCATGGCTAGTTCCAAACCGGCATAAGTGTTAGTATGGTATGGACCAACCTGAAGATAGGGGAGATCTTTTATCTCAATTGGCCAGGCATCGTTGCCAAAAACTATGATATCTAAAGTATCTTTGGGAAATTTCGTTGTGATTAGTTCTGCAAATGCCATAGCAACTTTTTTGGCTGGTGTTATTCTGTCTTCCCCATAGAGTATCATTGAATGAGAAATATCTATCATCAGAACCGTTGAAGTCAAAGTCTTGTATTCTCTTTCCTCAACTTCAAGGTCTTCTTCTGTTAATGTAAAATCATAAATACCATGATTGATCTGAGCGTTCTTAATTGAATCTGTCATATCAATCTGATCAAGAGCATCTCCGAACTGGTAGTCCCTTCTATCTGAGGTCTTTTCATCTCCTATGCCAGAAAAGGGAGTTTGATGATTTCCGGAGGTCGAACGTTTTAATTTCCCAAATACTTCCTCAAGTGAGCGGCGTCTGATCGATTGCTCAGACTTAGAAGTTATTGTATATACGCCTGGATTTGATTCCTCTTCCTTTAGGTAATTTTTGTCTTTCAATTCCTGTATAAAATCTCCTATACCATATTCATCATTTGTCAGATTGTACTTGGAATCCAGTTGACTTAATAGATTTAATGCTTCAGATACATTTCCTGAAGTCATTGTTAGCAACTGTAGGAACAAATTAAGAAGTGATTCAAAAGTCCCTTCTTTACCCGGCTCGGGCGTATAGTCAGTGAATCTATATCCAATCATTGATTCTCTTTCTTTTAATGCTCAAATGCCATTTAAGATAAAAACGACATTTGATTTGATAAAGTTCTAATTTATTGTGACGTGGGATATATGTAGAAAATGTGCTTTAACTAAATGATAGGTTCAAGAATTATTTTCCCCCTTTTTTTCTTCTAAGAACAATTAGTCCCCAGCATTTATGAATAACATAAGTATTAGGAAAAGATCATAAAAGAGAAAAAAATATGCCTCGTGATTTTCATTATTCCAATGAATAATTTATGGCTTATTAGGAAGAATTATGCAATATTCCTAAACTCTTTTGATTGATTATCACTTCAATTAAAGGTATATTTTACGGAATTAAAAATAAAATTTTAAGAAGATGAGACCGACATTAGCAAAAATTAGTTATTCAAACCTGAAATTCAATTATCTTAACATCAGAAAAAAAGTAAAAAAAGCCAGAGTAATGGCCGTTGTAAAAGCAGATGCATATGGCCACGGAATGATAAATTGTGTTAGTGCACTAAATACACTTGGCGATAAAAAACCTGACTACTTTGCTGTTGCTCTCCTGGAAGAAGCTATTGAATTAAGAAAATCAAAAGTCAAACAACCTGTTTTAACATTCGCTCCTGTTGGACCAGATGAAGCTGCTCTTTACATAAAGCATGATGTTATTCCAACTATTTTTGAGACCTATCACCTTGAAATGTTGAAGGCAGCAAAGACAAAAAGTAAAAAAATTAAGGTCCATGTAAAAATCGATACTGGCATGGGTAGATTAGGTGTCCCTTATAGTGAAGCTGTAGATTTTATTAGTAAAGTTGCTTCAAAAGGGGCATTTGAAGTTGATGGAATCTATACTCATTTTGCTACTTCAGATGAAAAAGATAAGACCTATGCAGAACTTCAATTAAGCAGATTCAAAAGTATTGTGGATTCGCTTAAAAATAATGGGATTAGTTTTGGTCTTGCTCATGCTGCAAATAGCGGAGCTATTTTGGATATGCCTGAGGCTTATTTTGATATGGTACGCCCAGGAATATCTTTATACGGTTATTATCCTTCTCTCGAAACATCAGAATCTATAAAACTGAAACCTGTCATGTCGCTGGTTTCTAAAATTACAAATGTTAAAGAAGTTCAAAAAGGGGATTCGATTAGTTACGGAAGAAGGTTTATTGCAGATAAACCGACAAAGATTGCTACTGTCCCGGTTGGATATGCCGATGGATATGCAAGAGCACTTACAAATAAAACTTTTGCTATTATTAAGGGACAAAAGTATTCTCAGGTTGGTCAGGTATGTATGGACAGAATAATGATTGACATAAATGAAGCTAGGATTAAAGAAAACGATGAGGTTATTTTACTCGGAAAGAAAAACAACCTTGAAATAAATGCCTGGGATTGGGCTAAAATTCTTAATACAATTCCATACGAAATTACCTGTAATATCAGCAAAAGAGTTCCGCGTGTTTATGTGGAGTAAAATATGGATTTAATCCGGCAGTATATTGTCCAATGCATTACTTCAGCTGCAAATAACCTACGGCTGAATACTGAAAAGATTGAAGTCGTATCTTTACTTAGAGAATACATTTGCCGGGCAGGTGATCTTGAAACAGAAATTCGTAATATGAAGAAGATAACTCAGTTATCTACCTTTGCTATTAAACTAGGTGATATTTATAACTATATTGCAAAATCAAAAGTGGACTTTTTTAAGATATCAGAAAAATTTAAGGAACATTGTTCCTCATTGGTAAAAGACCTTAGTGGAGTTCTAGATAAACTAAATCCACAAAGTTTCAGGCAAGTCACTGAATCAATGAAAGATACTTTTTCAAAACCTGAGGCTACAAAGGATAATACTATCCCATCTGGTGGTAATGGATCAGCTGTCAAAAATGAAACTATTGATCCTAGAAGCAGAATTGAAAGAACTGGCGAGATCCTTCAAAAACCTGTTTCAAAGACTGCTAATCCAGTAGCTGAAGCAGAGAAAATTAAAGAAGAATATTTACTGGAAACAGAAAAAAAGACAAGCCAGGTTTTCTTTGAGAACTATGAAGAAAGAATTCTTTCTCCGATTAAGGATATTGATCTGTTACTAAAAAAAGTAGCTCAAAATCAGGCTCCTGTTGAAGAAATAAAGAAATTCCGGGAAATTATTGTTGAGAACGCTGAGATCTCCTCAAGCATTGGCTTTGAAATAATTGCAGCCATGCACAGGGTTTTGGCTAAGGCACTAAAGCTGATTAATGAAGAAAAAATTGTAGCCGATAAAGAGTTGATCTCCGGAATGAGAGCTTCGCTTATTGTAATTGTTGCAGTAGTGCGAAGCAAAGATGTTGATATAACTGGTTATTTAAATAAGGCTGAAGAATTAGGTAAAAGAATTCAGAATCTTAAATAGAGGTAGAATAATTAATGGAATTATTTGCTGTAATTATGGCCGGAGGGATTGGCTCAAGATTCTGGCCTAGAAGTAAAGAAAAAAAGCCAAAACAGTTACTGAAAATATTCGGAAAAAATTCTTTAATTCAGGATACTGTATACAGGTTAGACGGATTGGTAAAGAAAGAAAATATTTTCGTAATTACCAACAAGATGCAGAAGCAAGAGATTAAAAACCAACTTCCTGATATTCCTGCAGAAAATATTGTAGATGAGCCTTTCGGTAAGAATACTGCTGCTGCAATTGGCCTTGCCTCTATTATGATAGGCAAAAAGAATAAAGAAGCTGTTATTTTAACTTTACCCGCTGACCATATTATTAGAGAAGAAGAGAATTTCCTGCAAACACTAAGCTCTGCTTCTGAGTTTGCATATAAATTCAAAGGACTTGTTACAATAGGCATCAGACCTAGTCGTCCTGAAACCGGGTATGGTTATATTCAAATTGATGAAAAACCGGAATATGATAATATCCATAAGGTATTTACATTTGCCGAAAAACCAAACTATGCCACTGCAGTTAGATTTATTGAAAGCGGAGATTTTCTCTGGAATAGCGGCATGTTTATCTGGCGGATTGATGTTATACTCAATGAGATGAAAATACATATGCCTGAACTTTATGATGGACTTTTACAAATTGAACAGAGCATTGATACTCCGCAGTATGAAAAGGTCTTAAATAATGTTTATGGTCAGCTCAAAAGCATCTCAATTGACTATGGCGTAATGGAAAAATCCGATAAGGTTTATCTTACAAAAGGTAATTTTACCTGGAGCGACGTTGGAAGCTGGGAGGAGGTTTATCAGCTCTCCGAAAAAGATGATGATGGTAATGCTATTGTAGGTAAAGCATATTGCCAAAATACAAATGACTCATATATTTATTCACCCAAGAAATTTACTGCTGTAGTTGGTGTGGATAATGTAATTGTCATTAATACTGATGATGCTTTGCTTATCTGCAGAAGAGACAAAGCCCAGGACGTTAAGAATGTTGTTGACTATCTTAAGATGAAGAAGATGACCGACCATCTCTGATTTTTTATTTAATTTCGAGATATATTCAATGAAAAGGCTGATACTTGAATCAGACATATTGAAACTCTCAAAGCAGGGGATTACTATTCTGCCAGTTGCAAAGACAGACATAGTTACTCCTCTTGCACTTGATAGGATCAAATCCCTTGGAATTGCAGTTGTCAGCCGGGAGGAAGTTGAAAAAATTGAAGCTGAGGCGCAGACAATTGAGCCTTATCTCAAGTTAAAAAAAGTGGCTATTGGTTCTGACCATACAGGTTTTAAGATAAAAAGCTTGCTTTCGGAAATCCTCCTGTCGAAGGGCTATCAGGTAATAGACCTCGGTACAGTCGATGAAAATTCTTGTGATTATCCCGACTTCGCCCTTGCTGTTGCTTTACATGTAAAAGAAAAAAAAGTTGATTTTGGCATTCTTATTGACTCTACCGGCATTCCATCTGCAATAGCTGCAAACAAGGTCCCCAAAATAAGAGCCGCTACATGCTATAATGAGTTCTCTGCAAGAAGTGCACGTGAACATAATAATGCAAATATTCTCGTCCTTGGGGCAAAGGCTCTTGGGGAAGAGACAATAAAGTCAATCCTTGAGGTTTGGATCTCTAGTTCCTTTTCTGGAGGAAGACATCAAAAGAGATTAGATAAGATCTCGGCAATAGAGGAGAATATTTCGAAATTCTAACGTAATTATTACACTGTTTTTTTAATATGTTTTTGAGATAAATGTGCAAATAACTAATTCAAAAGTTGCTCAAATAATCGAGCTTGAAAATTCAATTAATTTAATAAAGGTTCATTGTCCTGAGATTGCTCTTAGTGCTGCACCAGGGCAATTCTGCAACATTAAAGTTTCCGAATCAACTTTCCCTCTTTTAAGAAGACCTTTTAGCATATGTGATGTTGATGGGGAATTTATTTATTTTATGTTTAACCTTGTTGGTGAAGGCACAAAACTTCTTGCCCATAAAAAAATTGGTGAAGAGCTAGATATTCTAGGTCCTCTTGGTAATGGATTTAATTATAACGATGACTATGAAGCCGCTGTATTTGTAGGTGGCGGACTTGGAGTTGCTCCTTTTCCTTTCCTTCTTCAAAGAATCCCATCAGATAAAAAGATATTTTCTTTTATTGGCGGACGAAGTGCAAAAGACGTTATTACCTATGGGCAAAAAAATTATCTCATTTCAACTGACGATGGTTCTAAGGGATTTAAAGGAAATGTTATCGAACTATTAAATGAAAATCTTAAATTGATAGCATCTTCAAACATAAAGATTTTCGGATGCGGGCCAACTCCAATGCTGCGGGCATTAAAGGATTTTGCAATTCAAAACAATTTGAATTGTGAAGTTTCTACTGAATGTGCAATGGCTTGCGGATTTGGTATTTGCCAGGGATGTCCTATCCAGGCTGCAGATAAAGAAGGTTATTACCTTGTTTGTAAAGATGGACCTGTGTTTGATGTAAAAAAGGTAGTAATATGACAAATAATATAGATTTAAGCGTTAATATTGGATCACTTAAGCTTAAAAATCCGGTAATACTTGCCTCAGGGACAGTTGGCTATGGAAATGAGATATCAAACCTCACCGACCTAAGTAAACTTGGAGCTATTGTTACAAAATCATTAAGCTTAAAACCTAGGAAGGGTAATCCTCCCCAGAGAATCGTTGAAACTGCAGCTGGAATGCTAAATGCTATTGGTCTGGCAAATATAGGTGTTGAGGAATTTATCAAAGAGAAAATCCCTTTTTTAAGTCAGCTTAATACTTCCATAATTTGCAATATTGCGGCAAGTTCAATTGATGAGTATGCCGAATGCGTTAGAATTCTTACAAAAGAAGATACAATAAAAGCTTTTGAAATAAACATTTCCTGCCCAAACGTTAAAGAAGGGGGCCTGATCTTTGGCCATGATATTAAAGCTGTTGCTAAGGTAACTGAAAAGGTAAGAGCTGCTACAGATAAGCCTGTTATAATTAAATTGTCTCCGAATGTACCTGATATTGCTAGCTACGCAAGAGTAGTAAAAGAAGAGGGAGGAGATGCTGTTTCGGCTATCAATACTCTTGTTGGCACTTCTTTTAACATATATACACGAAAGCCAAAACTATTTAACATTACAGGTGGACTTTCAGGCCCGGCAATTAAACCTGTTGCTCTTGCAAAAGTTCTGGAAATCAAAAGAAATGTTGATATTCCAATCATTGGCCTTGGTGGAATTATGTGCTGGCAAGATGCTGTTGAGTTTATGATTGTCGGAGCTAGCGCTGTTCAGCTTGGAACTGTTAACTTCATAAATCCCAATGCTGGTGTTGAAATTGTAAATGGACTGTCAGATTATTTAACTAAAATGTCTATTGATAAAGTATCCTCTTTAACTGGTACATTTGTTATATAGAACCTTTTTTTGTGAATAAATATTTATTGTGTTGTGAACTAAAGAAAAGTCATGGATGTTAATCAAGCATTAGAGAAATTATACTCTTTACAAAAATTTGGTATTAAATTAGGGCTCTCAAACATAGAACACTTACTTGAACTGCTTGGAAACCCGCAAAAAAAATTCGGCTGCTTTCATATTGCCGGTACAAATGGAAAGGGAAGTACTTCCTCATTTACTACAAGCATACTAATTGAAAAAGGCTATAAAGTTGGGCTATATACTTCTCCTCATTTTGTCAGGTTTAATGAAAGGATCAGGATAAATGGGACTGAAATACCCGATGATTATGTAGCTTCATTTGTTTCTTCTTTATCTGAGTATATGGATAAGCATAAACCTACGTTTTTTGAAGCTACAACGGCCCTGGCTTTCAAGTATTTTGCAGATATGGGAGTAGATTACGCTGTTATTGAAACAGGCCTTGGCGGACGGCTTGACGCAACTAATGTGATTCTGCCAATTGCTTCGGTTATTACTTCAATTAGCCTGGAACATACTGAAATACTCGGTAGTACAATTGAGCAGATAGCAGGGGAAAAAGGCGGTATCATCAAAAAAAACACAAAAGTTTTCTTAGGTAGACTTCCTTTTGATGCAGAAAATGTGTTAATTAACATAAGCAGAAATCTTAATTCTGAAGTATTTAAGGTTACTGATTACACCAAAGAACAGAACAATTCTTTTAGTTTTGTTTCACCTTTAATAGCTTTCAATAACATTGATACTCCTCTCAGAGGAATTTATCAAAAATATAATGCTTCATTATCGATACTTGTTCTTTCAGAATCGCTTGGAATAAAAGATAAAAATATTATTTCCAGGGGACTCGAAAATGTCGTTAAAAACTCAGGCATTCAGGGACGATATGAAATATATTCTGAAAAGCCGCGTGTAATATTCGATTCTGCACATAATCTTGAGGGAGTGACGAGTTTTCTTACTGCTTTCAAGGAGGAAGCCAATGATTACAAAACCAGACACCTTTTGTTTGGGGCAATGAGGGATAAAACAATTGAGCTTATGCTTCAAAGTTTATCTCCTTATTTCGATGAAATTCATCTTAATACGATTGAATATGAGAGGGCAGCTTCTGTTAGTGAACTAAGTTCTATTGCTTCTAAATTGAACTTGGTTTGTAAGGTTGAAAATAACGGGGCAGATTTTATTGAGCACTTTATTAAGAGCCAAGAGACCGATAAGTGCCTTGTTGTTTTAGGAAGTATGTATGTTCTTGGTGAAATTAAAAAACAGTTGTTGATGAAAAAAAAGCTTGACATTTTTTCTCAATAGATATAATTTTACCGTAGTTCCTCTTGTTCCTTTCAAAAAAATCAAAAAAAACAGAGTGATCGACAAAATAACCCCGATTTTACTAATCCGGTTATAAATAATGCATTTTAATTATCTCAATTATGAATTAATC
The DNA here is from genome assembly GCA_030706145.1 of Bacteroidota bacterium. Classification (GTDB taxonomy): domain Bacteria; phylum Bacteroidota; class Ignavibacteria; order Ignavibacteriales; family SURF-24; genus JAUZPB01. The sequence continues at coordinate 56,790 of JAUZPB010000009.1, read as the reverse complement.
TTAAAGTAGGATTTGAAATATGCCAATGGATATTTCTGAACTTCAATCGAAAAAGATTGTAGATTTAAACAAAATAGCTAAAGAACTTGGAATAACAGGTTACAGTGATTTACGAAAGCAAGAGCTTATATTTAAAATTCTTGAAGCTCAGACAACAAAAGATGGTCTCACTTTCTCAAAGGGCGTCCTTGAGGTGCTTGCCGATGGTTACGGTTTCCTTAGATCCTCAGATTACAACTATTTACCTTCTCCCGATGATATATATGTTTCACCATCACAGATAAAAAGATTCAGCCTTAGAACAGGTGACCATGTAAGTGGTCAGGTTAGACCTCCTAAAGAAGGTGAAAGGTTCTTTGCTTTACTTAGAGTAGAGGCTGTTAATGGCCAGGATCCTGATACAATTAGAGAAAGAACACTCTTCGACAACTTGACTCCACTGTATCCTACTAAAAGACTCGTTTTGGAGTCTTCACCAGGTGAATATTCAATGCGTATAGTCGATATGCTCTCACCAATTGGAAAAGGTCAAAGAGGTTTGATTGTTTCACCTCCTAAGAGCGGAAAAACAATTCTGCTTCAAAAACTCGCTAATTCAATTACACGTAACCATCCTGAAGTAAAACTTATCATGCTTCTTATTGATGAACGCCCCGAAGAAGTTACTGATATGCAGCGTTCAGTTCAGGCTGAAGTTATTAGTTCTACATTCGATGAACCAGCAGAACGTCACGTCCAGGTGGCTAATATGGTAATTGAAAAAGCCAAAAGAATGGTTGAAGCAAAAAACGATGTCGTGATTTTGCTTGATAGTATTACTAGACTTGCAAGAGCTCACAATACTGTTGCTCCTCATAGCGGTAAAATATTATCTGGTGGTGTTGACGCTAACGCTCTTCACAAACCAAAAAGATTCTTCGGATCTGCTAGAAATACAGAAGATGGTGGAAGTCTTACAATTATAGCTACTGCTTTGATCGACACAGGGAGCCGTATGGATGAAGTTATTTTCGAAGAGTTTAAGGGTACAGGTAATATGGAACTTGTACTTAACCGCGACCTTAGTGATAGAAGAATTTTCCCTGCTATTGACGTTAATAAATCCGGTACAAGAAGAGAAGAATTGCTTCTTAAGGAAGATGAATTAAATAAGGTCTGGATCTTAAGAAAAATTCTCAGCGATTTTGACCCAATAGAGGCTATGGAATTCCTGTTGGATAAAATTAGAGGCACAAAGAATAACAAGGAATTCGTCAACAATATGAATAGCTAATTCTATTGTTAAAAACAGTTTTCTTGTTAAAAAAATTTTCTTGTTAAGAACATTTTTCTTATAGGAAACAGTATTCTAAAAACTGCAGGCCGGAAAAAGCAGTATACTATTATTGCTTTTCCCGGCTTGTTTCGTCTAACACCATATATTTATTTTGTTGTCTAAATATTTTCTCCATAAAAAGGAGACATAAATTAATCATGATAAAGCAGATCGAACTTACCGTTGAACCACCTAAAGCACATGATAGCGATACTATAAAAAAGTATGCTGCATCAAAGTTAAAGCTTGATCAGGCAGAAATTAAGGCCATCTCTCTTTTAAGACGCTCTATTGATGCCAGAAGTAAAGATCCTTTTTATAGGGTACTTGCTGATGTCTATATTAATGAAGAGCCGGGAGATCTTAGACCACAGATTAAATATTCACATTTAGCTAAAGATTCTTCTGCATTAAAAAAAGTTGCCATTGTAGGATTTGGACCAGCAGGAATGTTTGCTGCCTTAAGACTAATTGAAGCTGGCATAAAACCGATTATTGTAGAAAGAGGTAAAGATGTTCAGGCAAGAAGACGAGACCTAAAAGCAATTCAGCAGTATAGCATTGTTAATCCAGATAGTAATTATTGTTTTGGAGAAGGTGGAGCAGGTACATATAGTGATGGGAAGCTTTATACGCGCTCAACTAAAAGAGGCGATGTAAAAAAGGTACTCAACATTTTTGTCCAACATGGCGCCATTGAAGATATTCTTATTGACGCACACCCTCATATAGGGTCTAATAAGCTTCCCAAAATTGTTCAATCTATACGTCAGACAATACTTTCATGCGGAGGAGAGATATTTTTTGAGAGCCGTTTAACTGACTTTTTGATCTCTGAAAATAGAGTCAACGGCATTGTTATTAATGATCAAAAGGAAATTCCGGTCGATTCAGTCATTCTTGCAACCGGACATTCAGCGCGCGATATCTTTTATCTATGCAATAGAAGAAACATTAGAATTGAGGCTAAGCCTTTTGCAATGGGTGTTAGAATTGAACATCCGCAAAACCTTATCGATGAAATTCAGTACCACAAAAAGAACAGAGGAGAATATTTGCCTGCTGCAAGCTATAGCCTTACCTGCCAGGTAAAAGAAAGAGGAGTCTTTTCTTTTTGTATGTGCCCCGGAGGAATAATTATTCCTGCTTCTACTGCTCCAGGCGAATTGGTATTAAACGGAATGTCAGTCTCAAAACGCGATTCTAAGTTTGCAAATTCCGGCTTTGTAGTTACAATTGGAGAAAAAGAGTGGAAAGCCTTTGAAAAGGAAGGTATTTTTGCAGGCCTTGAATATCAGAAACAAGTTGAGAAGATTTCCTTTGAAGCTGGTGGATATACACAAAGAGCCCCGGCACAGCGCATTACGGATTTTGTAAACAGAAAATTATCTTCCACATTGCCAAAATCTTCTTATATACCAGGAATAGTTTCTTCACCTTTACACGAAATACTTCCAAAGAACATTTCACAAAGCCTTAGAGAAGCGCTTCTTTTGTTTTCAAAAAAAATAAAAGGCTATTATACCGAAGAAGCACAAATATTAGCTGCCGAAACAAGAACAAGTTCTCCAATCAGAATTCCAAGGGATAAAGATACTTTAATGCACACTCAAATAGAAGGACTTTTCCCTTCAGGAGAAGGAGCCGGTTATGCCGGCGGAATAGTATCAGCAGCAATAGATGGGGAAAATTGTGCAGAAGCTGCAGTAAAATACTTATCAGCAAGATAATAAATATTCAATACTCTTTATTAGTTGGCATTTTAAGTTTTTTGGACATGCTTTTATGTATGCAGCATGTTCAGTAAACTTCAAATCCAATATTACTTAATATAACTTTTGCTCTTTGTGAATCTTCAAGCCCATCAAATGCCAGGCGGAAAGTACCACCAGCACCTTCACGTATCTTTAATAACTCAATATCTTTAATATTTATCGACTCCTGAAATAGCGCAGTAGAGATCCGGCTAATTATTCCAGGTTCATCTTTTACATATACAGAAATGTAAAACAGGGGAGAAATAAAGCCCTTCGTATCTTTGGGAATTGTATCACGGCTTATTCGGGCTGAATCGAAGCATCTGCTTAATGGATCAATTTGATCTGTAATAAGCATCTGCTTCATTTTAATAATCTCATCTTGCAATGATTCTATGGCTGAGAGAATTTCATCTTTGTTATATCTTAGAACCGGATCCCAAATATTAAAACTGCTAGAAGCAATTCTGGTCATATCCCTGAATCCTCCTGCTGCAAAATCCAGGTTGTTCTTTTCTTGGCTGTTCTGTGATGCATTATTAACTAAAGCTACTGAAAGAAGCTGTGGCAAATGACTTACATTTGCAACAACTTTATCATGTACAAAAGGATTTAGAGTGACTGCACGGGCTCCAAGAAGTTTAACAATGCTTAACAGCTTTGCTTTTGCGGATTCATCTTTAACTCTTTCTGAAATTATATAAACAGCATTTTCAAACAGTAGAGGATCAGAATTACTGTATCCTCCTTTTTCTTTTCCCGTCATGGGATGACCGCCTATATATATACCTTTCGAAGAAAAAGAGTCCCAGGTTCTCTGAAAAATTCCTTTTACGCCACATACATCAGTTATAATAGAATCTTCTTCTAAGATAGGAATAAGCTTCTTAAAACAGTTAAGTGAAAGATCCACTGGAAGACAAAGGAATATAATGTCTGACTTGACTGCCTCTTCTATATTTAACAGTTTATGATCAATTACTCTTTCATTTTCGGCCTGACATAAAGTCTCTGCAATATCAAAGGCACTAATATAAACCTCACTAGTGCTTTTTTTTAATGCTTTTGCTATTGAGCCGCCAATTAGTCCTAACCCAATAATCGATATATTAACTTTTCTTTTTTCACTCATTATTACTAAATCAGTATTATATTCAAAAAACGATCATTCTCTAAGCAAATAGTTTTTAGATCTTTCTTCCTATAGCATTTGCAATTGCTCTTAACTCTTTCATCATCATTTTGTACTGTTCCGGATAAAGTGACTGCGGACCATCGGAAAGAGCTTTCTCTGGATCGTTGTGTATTTCCACCATAATTGCATCAGCACCTGCTGCAACTGCAGCTCTTGCCATAGGAATGACCTGATCTCTATAACCAGTAGCATGTGATGGATCGGCACATATTGGTAAATGACTTTTCTTGTGCACTACAGGCACAGCTGAAAGATCGAAAGTATTTCTGGTATATGTCTCAAATGTCCTAATTCCTCTTTCACAAAGTATTACATTCTTGTTGCCACTAGAAATTATATATTCAGCAGACATCATCCACTCTTCAATAGTTGCTGCAAGTCCACGTTTTAACATAACCGGGATCTCAGTCTTGCCCAATTCTTTAAGGAAAGGATAGTTCTGCATATTTCTTGCACCAATTTGGAATATATCGGCATACTTTCCTACAAGATCTATTTGTTCAATTTGCATAACTTCAGTTATAACAAGCAGGTTGTACTTATCGGCTGCCTGCCTGAGTAACTTTAAGCCCTCTTCTCCTAGGCCTTGAAAACTATATGGAGATGTTCTTGGCTTAAAAGCTCCGCCCCTGAGGATCCTTCCGCCTTCACTCTTTACAACTTCTGCCAGATTGAAAACTTGCTCTTCACATTCAACAGAACAAGGACCAGCCATTACTACAACTTCATTGCCGCCAATCTCTACATCCTTGATCTTGACAATAGTATTTTCTTTGTGAAAACTCCTGCTTGCAAGTTTGAATGGCTCTGTTATTCTATGTACATCAAATACACCATCAAGTATTTTTACTTTCCTAATATCAAAGTCAGGTTTTACTCCTATTGCTCAAAGTACAATCTGTTCGACTCCGGTTGATTTATGTACATCGAATCCAAAGTCTTCAAGATGTTTTATTATATTCTCAACTTGTTGTTCTGTTACATTTTTTTCTAATACTACTACCATTTATTACCCCTTCCTTTAATTATGGAATTTCTTTTCTCCGGCTTTGATTTCTATATCCAAATAATCTTCCCTTGTCGGAACAGCACAACTATAATTAGGGCTATAAGCGCAATAGGGATTATATGCCTTGTTAAAATCTATTGTGTAAAGATAATCTTTATTAATGTTTTTCTCAAAATCCAGGTATCTTCCAACTCCATAAGTTTCATTGTTTGTTGTTTTGTCTGTAAACCAAATTGCATAATATTCCTCTCCAGTATGGACCGAGTATCCTTTGTATACATTTACTTTATAGTTCTTACCATCAACTTTTATTGTAACATATCCATATCTAAGAGATTTCCTGGGTTCACCTTTTGTCCCATATATTATTATTGTATCTTTTTTGTCATATTCAGTAAGCTTGCTATAAAAAACATAAGAAGGATCGACAGGGAAATATTTTAGATTTTCAAAGTGAATTTTACCCTTTGCGTTGAAAGGGGAATCGGAACTATTTTTCATCTCTTCATTTTTCTCTGAGCGAAACTGCTCAATTTTCTTAATATATGCTTGCTCCTCAGGAGAATATCTTTTCCTGCTTGAAACAAAAGCAATAGCAATAACTGCTATAGCAATTACTAATATCACAAAAAATAAAATGCGTTTTTTCATAAACAGTTCCATTTTTATTTATACTTTATGTTAATCAGAAGAAGTAGCAATTTTTCTCTTAAGCTCATTCAATTTATTAAGGGCCTCTAATGGAGTAATGTTGTCTAGTTGAATATTGCTTATCTCCTGCCTTATGGAATCGTCTTTAACTTCAAACAAGTTAAACTGCATTTCATCTTTGGTCTTAAGTCTTGCCTGCCTAGCTTTTTTTGCATCCTGTGGTGTAAGCTCCTTCCCCTCAAGGTTCTCAAGTATTTCCTTCGCACGTTTTGTGACAAAGTAGGGAAGTCCAGCCATTTGTGCTACTTGTATACCATAACTGTGGTCCGCACTTCCAGAGGAAACTCTGTGCAGAAAAATTACTTTATCACCATATTCTTTCACTTCAACTTTATAATTCCTGATTCTCGGGAAAATATCTGCTAGCTCATTTAATTCATGATAGTGCGTTGCAAATAATGTTTTAGCAGAGCACTCAGGGTTTTCATGGAGATATTCCGTTATAGCCCACGCAATAGATATTCCATCAAATGTAGAAGTACCCCTGCCGATTTCATCCAAAAGAATGAGGCTTTTTGAAGTTGCATTATTTAATATGTTGGCAGCTTCCTGCATTTCAACCAGGAAAGTACTTTCTCCAGCTGAAATGTTGTCACTGGCTCCGACTCTTGTATATATCTTATCTACTATTCCAATTCTTGCTTCTTTAGCTGGAATGAAAGACCCGATCTGCGCTAAAAGAACAAGTAATCCCAACTGCCTTAAGTAAACAGATTTTCCTGCCATATTAGGACCTGTAAGAATTATTATCTGGTCCTCTTCATTACAAAGTTTATAGTTGTTTGGAGTAAATTTATCTCCAGGCTTCAAGATTCTCTCGACAACCGGGTGCCTGCTCTCAAGTATTTCAATTGTATTGGAATCATCAAGCAACGGCTTTACATAATTATACTGAGCAGCACATTCAGCTAGTGAAATGTAACAATCTAAACCAGCTATAAGCCTTGCATTTTGTTGAATCTTTTCAGTTTCACTTGCAACTGCAAGCCTTACTTCCTGAAATAACTGATACTCCAGTTCGGCAATTTTCTCTTCGGCATTGAGTATCTTATCTTCATAGTTTTTTAGTTCAGGAGTTATGTATCTTTCACCATTTACTAAGGTCTGTTTACGAATATAATCATCTGGAATTTTATCTTTATGTGCATTTGTAATCTCTATATAATAGCCGAAGACTTTATTATAGCTTACTTTTAGAGATGGTATGTTAGTCCTTTCACGTTCTGTTCTCTGAAGGTTTGCTATCCATGTCTTTGCATTTTTTGACAAATCACGAAGTTCATCAAGTTCAGGACTAAAGCCATAGTTAATTACTCCTCCATCGTTTAAGGCAAGCGGGGGAGAATCGACGATAGCTGTTTCAATTTTTTCAACAAGCTTATCCAGGGCTTCAAGCTTCTCCTGAATCTTAACCAGTACTATTGACTTTACAACTGAAAGGTGCTGCTTTATTGAAGGGATCTTCTTTAACGAAGTTTTAACTGCTACCAGATCTCTTGGATTAGCTTTTCCTGTACAAACTTTTGATATAAGCCTTTCAAGGTCACCAATCTCTTTTAATTCTTTTATTACATTTTCCCTTAGGCTTTTATTGCTAAAAAATTCTTCAACACATTCTTGCCTTTGCAAAATAGGCTCTAATTTCCTTAGAGGAGCGGAAATCCACTTCTTTAGCATACGTCCGCCCATTGCTGTCTCTGTTTTGTCCAATATTGAGATCAAAGAGCCTTCTCTTCCACCATCATTCATACTGAAAGTTATTTCAAGATTTCTCTTTGTTGCAAAATCCAGTATCATATAATCCAAGGGATTATATTTTGAGATCTTATTAAGATGTGAAAGATTAACCTTTTGCGTCTCCTGCAGATAGTTAAGTATTACTCCGGCTGAGATTATTCCAAGCTGGAGGTTTTCTATACCAAATCCTTTAAGGTTAACTGTATTAAAGTGAGAAGAAAGGCTGTCTCTGCAATAATCAAAACTGAATATCCAGTCTTCCATTTTCGATATACGGATCGACGGATTAATTCTTTGAATGATTGCAAGAACACTATCCTTGTCCTTTTTATGAACAAGTATTTCTGCCGGGCTAATTAGTTCGATCTGCTGAGAGATCTCACTAACCTGTACCTCATATGTATAAAACTCACCAGTAGAAATATCGCAGAATGAAATTCCTGCAAAGCCATCTTTTATATAAATGCTAAAAAGATAATTATTCTTTTTATGATCTAATAGCTTATCTGAAAGAGCAACTCCAGGGGTAACAACTTCAATTACTTCGCGTTTTACTATACCTTTGGCAAATTTAGGATTTTCAATCTGCTCACAAACAGCAACGCGGTAGCCAGCCCTTACAAGCTTGGGCAGATATGTGTCAATAGCATGAAATGGGAAACCAGCCAGAGGTGTATCACCTGAAGATCCGTTGGAGCGCCGGGTTAAAGTTATTCCGAGTACCTTGGAGGCAGTTTTTGCATCTTCCTCGAAGGTTTCAAAAAAATCACCTACTCTAAATAATAATATCGTATCTGGATTGCTTTCTTTTATCTTATGGTATTGAGCCATTAATGGAGTAGACATATTCCCCTTGGTTTTCTTACAAAAATATGCTTAAATGCCAATAATATCAATTTTTGAAGGTGCATATTTAAGTCGAAATTAGAATATTTTCAACTTTGAAAGGCCATTTTATAGATACTTAAATCGAATTTTGGTAATTTATTATGCGTCGATTTTAATCAAAGGATTTTTTAAGATATTACTATATGTAGCTTAAGCATATTTTGATCATATGTTTTGTTTATTACTTGATATTATTCAATTTTCTTCATAACTGCAACTAAATTTTTTGACAGTCTAATTATAAAAACAAGCATCAACTTAATCGGATATAATATGCAAACAAAGAAAGGTCACTCTATTCTAACCCTTTATAAAGTTCCTGAAAAATCCAGTAAGACGTGGACAAATATTTTTCATCCGGTTTACGAATTCCACATTTCAAAAGCTTCAAGAGATAAGTATCAGTTTGATGATACTTTGTTTTCCTTTAATGGCAATGTGATATTTGCAAATTTTCATGCGGCAAGAGTTTTTACTCAGAAATTAAATTCCAAAAGGAAAGCTGAAGATTCTGTTAGAACCGGTCAAGTTAATGCAATTGGACTTATTGATGAGATATATCATCACATACTCAGGCAGTACGAAAATCAGGCTAATCCTGAGGCTTTTTCGAAAGCAATGAATTTTTTGCGTATAAATCTTGGAGAAGATGATCTTAGAAAAATTCTGGTAAAATTTGTTGAAACATTTCCTCCGGTTGATATATACAAGGGCACTAAGCATCCTATCGAATATCTAAATGAATTTACTGAAGGTAAGTCCAATGCAGAAATAACACTTGAAGAAATAATGCTCCTTCATTTTGCAAATTTTAACCCTGGAGCAACTTCCTTTAAGGAACTCTTTGATAACAGTGAGCTTTCACAGAAAACTGCGTATAATGAGCTCTTGCAATACCTGGATGGATTTTTCCTAAAGGAAAAGCCTTTTGGCCCTGATAATCAGGATCTTTTTAACCTTTTAAGAACTCCCATTATTAATAATCCAGATAGCCTTGAGGAACAATTAAAGTTTATCATGAACCGCTGGTCAATGATAATAGATGCCAAATTTCTTGAAAAGCTTTTAAGTGGATTGGACCTTATAAAAGAAGACTACCGTCTGGGAGCATTTGGTGGTGGTGGAGCCCCGACCGTAGTACCTAAGTATAAATCAGCTCTGGATGATGCTGACTATCTTATGCTTGGAAAGTCAGCCTATAGATATGGGAAAGATTCTTATCTTGATTATCTTGAAACTGAAAGATTTACACCTGATATTCACTGGATGCCGCAAGTTGTCCTACTAGCCAAGAATGTCTTTGTTTGGCTAGATCAGCTCTCTAAAAGATATAACAGATCAATTACAAGACTCGATCAAATACCCGATGAAGAACTTGACTTTTTTGCATCTAGTAACTTTACGGGTCTTTGGTTAATCGGCCTTTGGGAGAGGAGCCGGGCGTCTCAAAAGATTAAACAGATGACTGGAAATCCTGAAGCTGTACCATCGGCTTACTCAATTTATGATTATGTTATTGCTTACGAGTTAGGTGGTGAAGAAGCCTTCCAAAATCTTAACTCACGCTGCCGCCAAAGGGGAATCCGCCTTGCAAGTGATATGGTCCCTAATCACATGGGAATTTTTTCTAAATGGGTTATTGAGCATCCGGATTATTTCATTCAGTCTTCACATAGCCCTTTCCCCAATTATACCTTTACTGGTCCGGACCTGTCTGATGATCCATTTGTCCAGCTAAGAATTGAAGATGGCTATTGGTCAAAGACAGATGCCGCTGTTGTTTTTCAGAGAATTGATAACCATACAGGTCAGATAAGGTATATTTACCATGGGAACGATGGCACAAACATGCCATGGAATGATACGGCTCAGTTAGATATGCTAAAGGACTACGTTAGAGAAGCTGTTATACAGACAATTTTCCATGTTGCAAGAAAGACCTCTATTATTCGCTTTGATGCTGCAATGACTTTGGCCAAACGGCATTTCCACCGCCTTTGGTACCCACAACCAGGTACAGGCGGAGATATTCCATCAAGATCAGATTATGGTTTAAGAAAAGAAGATTTTGATAGATTGTTCCCAAAAGAGTTTTGGAGAGAAGTAGTCGATAGAATTAACAAGGAGATGCCTGACACTCTTCTACTTGCAGAAGCTTTCTGGTTAATGGAAGGTTATTTTGTCCGTACACTAGGAATGCACCGCGTTTATAACAGTGCTTTTATGCATATGATGATGAAAGAAGAAAATGACAAATACAGGGATGTAATAACTAATACTCTTGAGTTCAATCCCGAAATTCTCAAACGGTATGTTAACTTTATGAGTAACCCTGATGAAGAAACAGCAATAAGACAGTTCGGAACTGATGATAAATATTTCGGTGTAGCTACCTTATTAGTCACATTACCTGGCTTACCCATGTTCGGACATGGGCAGATTGAAGGTTATTCCGAGAAATATGGCATGGAATACAAAAGGGCATATTACAATGAGATACCTAATGAGCATCTTGTTGAAAGACATAAAAGGGAAATTTTCCCATTGATGAAGAAAAGATATATGTTCAGTCAGGTAAATGACTTTTGGTTCTATGACTTTAAGGACAATTATGGAAATACAAATGAGAATGTATTTGCCTACTCCAACAGGTATGGTAACGATAAGGCAATAGTAGTTTATAACAATAAGTTTGATGTTGCCAAAGGTTGGATTAACCATTCAACTGGTAAAGCTGTATCGGCAGATAATGGTGAAGAAAGAGGTTTGGCCTTTAGTTCAATTGCTTCTGCTTTAGGAATAAATGGAGGAGAAAACTTTTTCTATATTTATAGAGACCACATTACTCACCTGGAATATATACGAACCGGTAGAGAACTTCATGATAATGGATTGTATATTGAACTTGAAGCCTTTAAGTATCACGTTTTTCTTGACTTCAGGGAAATCTATGATACTTCCGGCGAATACTACAACCTTTGGAGCTATCTCAACGGGAATGGTATACACAATATCGAAAGGACTCGCTTAGAGCTAAAATTAGCTCCTGTCCATAATGCATATCTGAGCCTTTTCGATAACCAATCTATAGAAATTCTAACAGATATCTATGTCAAAGAAAAAGCAAAAGAAAAGATTGCTGAAAACTTAGATCTTATCGTTAATAAGTATTCAAATCTATTGAACATAATAAAAACTAATATTAATAGTTCAATTGAAACAAACTCGATAATAAATGACTTTAGAGGTGGAGTTACCGCGCTAAAAGGAATAAATGATATTCTTTCAGATGACAAATTTGTAATTGAGAACGAGTTTATTACGCATGACTTCCGCAGAAATGTCCTCTTAAGCAAGGAATCAAATTACCCTAGAAATCTCATGATCTATCTGATATGGCTTTCTCTAAATTCAATTGGAAAGCTTAAAGGTAATAATAATGACCTCACTACTGATAGTATTCGCCTTTCTGAGGAACTTTATCTGGTAAGACCAATTGACCAGGTCCTTCAAAGGTTTGGAAGAGGAGAAAATGATATTAACCAGGCAATAGGCCTGATAAGGATATTATTAAGATATAACCCGTTTAACTTAGCTCCAATTGAAGAGGAACAAAATGAAAATGGAAGTTCAAAATTAAAATTTCCACAGTCAATTTTAACCAGAAAACTTACAAAAACGGAAAGTTCATTTATCGAAAAACTTATCTCTGATGTCGAGATCCGCCAATATATTGGGACCAATTATTATCAGGGAGAATGGTATTATAGTAAAGAAAACCTCGAAGAGTTGTCAGATTGGATGTTTACAATAAGACTTTTGAACTATCTTTCAACTGATGGAAATGCTTCTAATAACGAAAAACTGTTGAGCTTTGTAAAAAATGCATATCACTTGAACAAATTCATAAAAGATGTCTCTTCTCATTCAGAATATAAACTCTCAATTCTTTTTGAAAACATTTTCTCTGAATCTGAGAAGAAATTTGTAAAATTGTGATGTAATAGAAAAAACTATCAAAAAAAATGGGCTGTCTTACTAAGCCATAATTAGCTTAAGAGACAGCCCATCTATTAAAAAGAATTAGTCTTATCAGGACTTTTTCTTATCAAGACTTCTTCTTAGGTGCCCACTCTCTAAGGAACGTCATGACTTTATCTTTATCATGTCCGCCTTGTCCATTTTCAAGATCCCCTGTGTTTTGCGAACGCAATAGCTTACCATTTGAATCCAGTACAAATAAGTGAGGATAACCATCTACTTTTGGATAAGCTTTAAGAAACTTCTCATTCTTGTTTTCCTTGCTGTAATTAACCTTTACAACGACAAAATTTTCATGCTCAAAATCAGCAAGGTCTTTGTTATCTTCAAATAACTTATCTAATCTATGGCACCAAATACACCATTCACCGCCAACATCAAGAAGTATATTCTTTCCTTGCTTCTTGGCTTCTGAAATAGCTGTTTTAAGATCCTTTGCAGGATTTCTGCTTGGATCAAATTTTACACGGCTTTCTGAGTGCTTAATTTGTGCAATTTTGATATCATTTGCACTTTTATCCTGACTAAAGGAAGAATTAGCCGTAAATAGCAAAAAAATCACGACACAAAACATGCTGCATACTGCTTTCAAGAGTCATCTCCTTTTTTATAATTCAAAATATTTTACATTTTTATATCTTTATTAGTTTCCGTATCCCAGACTGAAAAAAATGCGTCTTATTTTTTTAGCTCACAAAATCTCTTAATAGATCTATCATATGTCATCTCTACCTCTGCAGGGAAATAACATGCTGGCAACTGATCTTTCCGCCTGTGGTATTCTATACATTGACAACAATATCCCTTCCTGGGGCATGGCTCATACGTACAATTACATTTTTTCTGGTTGGAAGCCAGGTTTTTACAATCCATCTTTTTCTCAACTCCTTTTCTGCTAAAATATGTCTAGATATAACTCATTAGAGAACTAAAAGCTTTCTCTTTACCTTTTTCCTTTAGCAAAAATAAGCACTTATAACCAACATTTCTATAGTATGTTGTAAAAACCGGGGTTTTGTTTTATCTTTGACTTTTCCTGGTTCGCTCATTACATTTAGCTGACAAAAATCCATAATTATCGATTGAAGCAATTCCTAAAACTAATACATATCACCGCTATCTGGATTTCACTTACTCTTTGTATAAGTGCACAGAGTAAATTTAATTCGGTTGTTGTAACCGATACTTTCCTTGTGAACTTCAGCAACCGGTACCTTCTTTCGGCTGTTACTATCATTCCTTCAAGTGAAACTGTAAAATTGAAAGGAAAGGTATTGGCTAAAGGGGATTATTCCGTCTTTTTAAACTCATCATCTGTTTCACTTTCAGATTCTATCCATCCTTCTGTACTAGATACTTTCACAGTTACATACAGTACAATACTATCTTCTTTAAAAAAGGAGTACAAAAGAAGGAGCCTCGTTGTAAAATATAATGATAAGCTAGCAGATACAGTAAGAATAATCCAAAAGGAACAAACCGGTTTTTCATCTGATGCTATTTTTGGCCGTGAGATCCAAAAAAGTGGTTCAATTGTAAGAGGCTTCACAGTTGGTACTACAAGGGATTTTACATTAAACAGCGGCTTAAGACTGCAATTATCCGGGAAGCTTGCTGACGATGTCCAGATAGTTGCTGCTCTTACAGATGAAAATGTCCCAATTCAACCCGAAGGGAATACAGAGAGATTAGATGAGCTAGATAAAGTATTCATTGAAATTAGACATCCGAATGCTGTTGGAACTTTTGGCGATTATGACCTTCAAAGCAAGCTTGGAGAATTTGGCGCAATTGATAGAAAGCTTCAGGGATTAAAAGGAGAAGTGGGTTATGGCAGCTCAAAGGCTACAATAGCTGTTGCTAGCTCAAAAGGTAAATTCAACAATAATCAGTTCACCGGCTCTGAAGGCGTCCAGGGACCTTATCGCCTGACTGGAGTAAATGGTGAAAGAGAAATTATCGTTATTGCTGGTAGCGAAAAGGTCTACCTTAATGGCGAAGAAATGAAAAGGGGAGAAAGAAACGACTATACAATCGACTATTCAACCTCAGAAGTAAGCTTTACTCCAAATAAACTCATTACATCAGCTAGCCGCATTTCAGTTGATTTTGAATATACTGACAGACGATATGCCCGCAACTTTTTTGGAACTAGTTTCCAGACAGATCAGCTCGATAATAAATTGAAAGTAAAGTTAAATTATTTCCGCGAAGGAGATAACCAGGATGCCCCAATTGATCTTAGCTTTTCTGACGATGACAAGAGCCTGATTGCATCTGCTGGCAGTAACAGGCTTGCAGCTTCAAAAACCGGAATAGTAGCGGCTGCAGCAGATTCAACAGGGATAATCAAAGGTACATACTCCAAGGTTGATACTCTGATAAACGGAAAACCTTTCTCTTATTACATCTATACTCCTGGCAAGGGACTATTTAATGTGAGTTTTAGCTTCGTTGGTTCTGGCAGTGGCGATTATATAAAGGAAAGTCTTGGCAATTATAAATTTGCAGGCATTGCCCAAGGCTCTTACGCCCCGGTAATTTTGCTTCCTCTTCCTGAATTAAAACAAACAGGAAACCTTGCCATTGAAGCTTCACCCTTTAAGGATGTTAGCTTCAATGTTGAAATAGCAGGAAGCCTTTGGGATAAGAATCGATTTTCTAACCTCAGTAGTAAAAATGAAATGGGTTCTGCTAGAAATCTTTCCTTTGTTGTAAAACCAAATGAAGTTGAACTTTGGGGTCTGAAACTTGGAAAGATCGGACTTAGTTATAGAGACAGATACATACAAGAAAAATTTTCCTCAATTGATAGAATAAATGAAGTCGAATTCTCAAGAAACTATAATATTACTGATGCATCCATAGCTCAAAATGAGATCTTAAGAGAAGCTTCGCTTAATCTTTTTCCTATTGAACAACTAAATGTAAATTCAACTTATGGCTATCTAAAAAGAGGTGAATCTTTTGTCTCGAAAAGATTCAAAAGTGATATGAAACTTAGCGAAGGGAAAAAATATGATCTGGATTATACTCTTGATTATGTAGGATCAAGGAACGAAGGCTACTTAAGTAATTGGTTAAGACAGTCAGGTAAAATTTCATATTTATTTGGAAAGGTAAAACCATCATTTAATTTTCTGGCAGAAGATAAAAAAGACAAGATTAATAATGCTGATAGCCTCATATCAAGCAGCCTTAAGTATTATGAAGCCTCTCCTGCAGTTGAATTTATTAACTTAGGAGGTTTTAATTTTAAGGCCGAGTATTCCTTTAGAGAAGATTCATATCCTGCAGATGGCATTATGTCAAAAGAATCTTATTCAAATACACAGTCCTATGAACTAGGTTATCATGGAATAAGTGAAGTCTCATCTAACTTGAATTTTACAATTAGAAATAAAAAATATACTGATGTATTTAAGAAAAAAGGACTATCAAATAATGAAACCATTTTGGTAAGGTCACAAAGCAGATTCAATTTCTGGCAAAACATAGTAAATGGGGATTTCTATTACGAGGGATCTACACAAAGAGCTGCTAGATTGGAAAGAGTTTTTGTAAAAGTACAGCAGGGAACAGGCAATTATAAGTATCTTGGCGACCTAAATAAAAATGGAATACCCGATCAAAATGAATTTGAACCTACAATTTATGATGGCGATTATATATCAATGAGTCTTCCAACTGACCAGCTATATCCAGTAATTGACCTAAAGATGAATACAAGGTGGCGCTTAAATTTTGAGAGGATTTTTGCAAAAAATACACTTGCTCATTTCTTCTTATCACCTTTGAGTACTGAAACTGTCTATAGAGTCGAGGAAAATAGCAAAGAAACAAACCTAAGTAGGATTTATTTGCTCCATTTATCCTCTTTCCTTAATGATTCAACTACGATCAAAGGTAATAATTTGTTTCAGCAGGATCTTTTTATTTTTGAAAACAGCAATGAACTTTCTTTCCGCTTAAGGTATCAGCAAACAAAAAGCCTGGCACAATATAGTGATGGTATTGAAAAGGGCTTTACAAAAGAGCGTAGTTTAAGAATAAAATTCAGAATGGTTGAGGAAATATCAAATCAAACCGACATTGTAAATTCCACTGATTATGCATCTGCTCCTGTTAATTCAAACAGGTCCAGAAAAGTAACTGGCAATAGCTTTTCTACAGATTTTTCATATAGACCCATCAAAAACCTTGAAGCGGGGTTCAAGATTTTAGCTTCAAGAAGTCAGGATGATTTGCCTGCAAATCCTACAGTAATAAATCAAAACTCCCAGACACTTAGAATAACTCTTTCTTTTGCTGAAACAGGGAGATTCAGATTTGAATTTGAGAGAAATGAGTTGCTTTCAAATACGACAACTAATTATATTCCTTTTGAAATTACAAAAGGTAATTTGCTTGGAAAGAATTATTTCTGGAGATTAAATCTTGATTATAGAATTGCTTCTAACCTGCAATCAACTGTAAGTTACGATGGACGACTTCAGGGCCCTTCGAGCGTAGTAAATACGGCCAGGGCAGAAGTTAGGGCTTATTTCTGAAAATATGCAGAAGAAGGTAATACTTTTTGGATATTTATTCCGGAAATCTGCATTTTGTACTATTACATCTGTATTATTTAGCGGAGTATTTTTGCGAGTACTTTCATACATGGTTGAGGCCCATATAGTAAAAAAAAATGGGAACGAGATCGAATTTTTATTGTTAAAACGGGCAAAGTCTGAATTATATCCTAATATATGGCAAATGGTAACAGGTTCAATTGTTCAGGATGAAAAAACTTATGTGACAGCCTATAGGGAAATAATCGAAGAGACAGGCCTGAAACCCGAAAGAATGTGGGTCGTCCCTTATGTTAATTCTTTCTATTCCTGGCGTAAAAATCACATTTGTATTGTCCCTGTCTTTGTCGCCCTGGTCGATAATAATTCTTCAGTTAAAATTTCTGATGAACATTCTGACTTTAAATGGGCAAAAAAAGATTCTGCAATTGAATATTTGGGCTGGCAGGGACAAAGGAATTCTGTCGAGATTATTCATCAATATTTTACTGAAAAGAATAATCAATTTTACTTTGAAGAAGTTAAACTAGGTAAAATAAAACTTGACCAGATAAATAAATAAAAGAAAGAAATACTGGTTGTGTTGAAAATAAATCCATTAACTTTGGCTTACCAAATGCTAAGATAATTTTTTATCTTTAGAACTCAATTTTTAACTTTTATATAGGGAGTTTATCGTGGGATTATTAGTAGTAGGATCAATAGCTCTTGACACTGTCGAAACACCATTTGACAGGATTGACAATGCCCTGGGTGGATCTGCAGTATATGTTTCTCTGGCGGCAAGTTATTTTAGCGGACCAGTCTATATGGTTGGCGTAGTTGGTGAGGACTTCGGTAAAGAGCATATAGCTCTGCTTGAAGATCATCATGTAGATATTGAAGGTCTGCAGGTAGTTAACGGAGCAAAGACTTTCCGCTGGTCCGGTAAATACCATTATGATCTTAATGTCAGAGATACTCTTATTACTGAATTAAATGTTTTTGAATCCTTTAATCCAATTATTCCAGATAATTATAAGAAGGCTCGTTTTGTGCTTTTAGGAAACATTGATCCTACTTTGCAGCTTAGAGTTCTTGAACAAATGGAAAATCCTAAATTCGTTGTTTGTGATACAATGAACTTCTGGATTGAAGGGAAGAAAAATGAGCTGCTTGAAGTATTAAAAAAGGTTACTGTTTTAATAATAAATGACTCTGAGGCAAGGCTCTTAGCCAACGAACCTAATCTAATTAGAGCTGCAAGACTAATTAGAGCTCTGGGTCCAAAATATCTTATCATAAAAAAAGGAGAACACGGGGCACTGCTATTTGGGGAAAATATAGTTTTCTCTGCTCCAGCTTATCCTTTGGAAAATATTTATGACCCAACTGGTGCAGGAGATACTTTCGCAGGTGGTTTTATTGGTTATATTCATAAAACCCAGGATATTAGCATAGAAAACCTTAAACGCGCTGTAGTTTTTGGAAGTGCTATGGCCTCATTCTGTGTTGAAAAATTCAGCACAAAAGGTCTGGAAAACCTCACCTATTTGCAGGTACATGATAGATTCAGAGAATTCTTAAAACTATCTAAATTTGATGATGAAGACTGATTTTAAAACCATTGACTTTTATAAAGATCAATTAATATTTATCGACCAGGTAAAACTCCCCCTGGTCGAAGAATATATTTCAACCGATAATTATGAAAGAATAGCAGAGGCTATTGAAAAACTTGAGATCCGTGGAGCTCCTGCAATTGGTATTGCTGCAGCTTATGCACTTGCTTTATCAATGAAGAATGTAAAAGATAATTTTACTCCGATCTTTGAAAAAGCTTATCAAAGACTCCATAGTACAAGACCAACAGCTGTTAACCTGTTTTGGGCTTTGGAACAAATGAGGTCGGCTTTTCTTAGTTCTTGTTCTAAACCCGATAACATTTATCTGGTCCTTTTGCAAAGGGCTAAAGAAATACATCTTGATGACATTAATAAGTGCAAAGAAATTGGCAGGCATGGACTCAGTATCTTTAATAAAAGATCCGTTGTATTGACACATTGTAATGCAGGACAACTTGCAACAGGAGGATCGGGAACAGCTTTAAGTGTAATAAAACAAGCATATGAGCATGGTTTTGTTGAATATGTCTTTGCTGATGAAACCCGCCCTTTGTTCCAGGGATCCAGACTTACAGCTTTTGAACTCGAGAAGGCCAATATCCCATTTGCAATAAATACAGATTCAATGTCAGGGTTCTTAATGCAGCAAAAGAAAATTGACCTTGTTGTAACAGGAGCAGATAGAATTGCTGTAAATGGGGATACGGCTAATAAGATAGGAACTTACAACCTGGCCGTTCTTTGTAAATATCATAATATTCCTTTTTATATTGCTGCTCCTACATCAACAATCGATAAAAACTGCTTAAGCGGGAAATCAATTAAGATCGAGTTTCGGGATAAAAATGAAGTTATACAATTTAATGGTACTGCAATTACAAAAAATTCTTATGAGGTCTATTCTCCTGCATTTGATGTTACTCCAGCTGAACTAATCTCTGGTATCATTACTGAAATAGGATTATTTAAACCTTCATTTGATTTTTCAAATGTCTGAGATAATTAAAACCGAAGCCATAGTCCTAAGTAAAATGGACTACCGCGAATCGAGTAAGATTGCAACCTTTTATACAAAAGATCATGGAAAACTTTCTGCCATAATAAAGGGAGCAAGATCCAAAAAATCTCCAGTCGGAGTAAAAATTGATCTGTTTAATTACCTGCAATTAGTTGTCTATAAAAGGAATAATCGCGATCTGCAACTTGTAACCCAGGTTGAACTCACTTCTTATTTCCCTGAAATAAAAACTGACCTTCAAAAATTAAAATATGCTACAGCCGTTTTGGAACTTATTCAGGCTTTAACGGTTGAAGAAGATGTGAACCCCAGGCTCTTCAAGGGTGTCGTTAGAATCCTTGAGCTGTTTAATACATCAGATGAAGAACCGGGGGTATTATTAGTTAAGTTTATTCTCTTTTTGCTGAAAGAGATTGGATACGAGATAAGGCTTGATCATTGCTCTGTTTGCAATAATCCTCTTCCTACAGGAAGACTTCCTTTATATACTTTTGACAGGGGAATAATCTGTGATGATTGCAGCAAAAATTCTTTACAAAGTAGTATCTTTCCAAAGGAACTTTTTAACTTAATGATTGGTCTAAGAAATAACAAAAACGTTACAATACAAGACAAAAGAGAGGTCGACAATATACTATTTTTCCTTGAACAGTATATTAAATATCACGTGGCTGATTTCAAGGGTATAAGATCTATTCACTTGTATTAGTAAAAATTATTTTGAATACTAAAAGCAGAAATAAAGCCTGGAGGAATTAAACAATGAAGAACAAAAACTTATTTGGTACAATCGCTTTGATTGTAATTGGAATTGTTTTTGGCGCGGTATTAGTATCCGGATTCGGCTGGGTGAGACCGAGTCTGGCTGATGTAATGATTGGGGCAAAAACACCTCCTATTACAGATGTTGATGTTAATGCCTTTAGCAAAGCTTTTGTTGAAGTTGCGCAAAAAGTAACCCCATCGGTTGTACAGATTACTGTTAAATCTGAAGCAAAGAAAGATCCTCACGAAGACCTGCCTTTCTTTTTCCCATTTAAAGATGATACTCCAAAAGAACAAATGGGATCAGGTAGCGGAGTAATTATCTCCGATGATGGATATATATTAACTAATAACCATGTTGTAGAAAATGCTTCTACAGTTGAAGTAAAACTTTATGATCGTAGGATCTTTGATGCTAAGGTCGTTGGAACAGATCCTCAGACAGATCTTGCTGTTGTAAAGATTGAGGCTTCCGGACTTCCTGCTGCATACCTTGGAGACTCTGATAAATTGCAAGTAGGACAATGGGTAATGGCCATTGGTAATCCTTTGTCTTTAGCCTCAACTGTAACTGCAGGTATTGTAAGTGCAAAAGGGCGTCAGATCGATATACTCCGCGATAAAGGCGGCGCTGGTATTGAAGACTTTATTCAAACTGATGCAGTTATTAATCCTGGAAATAGTGGCGGGGCATTAGTTGACCTATCCGGTGCAGTAATTGGTGTAAATACAGCAATTGCTACTGGTATGACAGGAAGCTATATTGGTTACGGGTTCGCAATTCCAATTAATATGGCAAAAAATGTCTCAAAACAACTTATCGCTTCTGGAAAAGTTAATAGAGGATTTATTGGCGTCCAGATAAACGAAATAGATGCTTCAACTGCTCAGGCTATGGGCCTTGATAAAGCAAGAGGAATTATTGTTCAGGGACTGACCAAAGGTGGTGCGGCTGAAAAGTCTGATGTAAAAGAAGGTGATGTAATTCTTAAGATCGACGGAAGGGAAGTAAACCATCCTGGAGAACTTCAGAGTTATGTGGCTTCTAAAAATGCTGGCGAAAAAGTTAATCTTACGCTTTGGAGAGATGGAAAAGAAATCAATAGATCTGTTACACTTAAATCTATGGACACAAAGGCAAATGTTGAACCTGTTTCTGAATCTGCCGATAAAAGCAATAAATCAAAAAAACGTTCAACAAATACTTTGACTTATGACAATTTAGGACTTACAGTTAAAGAATTGACAGATGAGGAAAAAGAAGCCTATAAAGTTGACGATGGTGTCATGGTCTCTGACGTTAAAACCCTTAGCAGAGCTTTCGATCAGGGCATCAGAACTGGGAACATTATTACCGAAGTAGGTAAAAAGAAAATTAACTCTGTCGATGACTTTGACAACTATGTCAAAAACAATAAAGGTAAATCTATACTCCTTAGGATTGTAATGGATAATAACGGAACTACTAGATTTGTTGGCCTGTCAATTCCTAAATAAAAATATTCCAATATTAAGTAGATTATAAAAGAAAGGCGCCCGAATTAGGGCGCTTTTTTTTATATTTGCATTATCTCCAATTTTTTAAGGGTAACTAATGATTAGATTTCTTACAGCTGGCGAGTCTCATGGAAAAGCACTAACGACAATTATTGAAGGATTCCCTTCCAATGTACCTTTAACCGAAGAATATATTAACTTCCACCTGAAAAGAAGACAAATGGGCTATGGCCGTGGACATAGAATGAAAATTGAAACAGATACGGCAGAGGCTCTCTCAGGTATTAGATTTGAAAAGACCCTTGGCTCACCCATCTCTTTGCTAATAAAAAACAAAGACTGGGAGAATTGGACAGAAATAATGACCTCGGGGAAAAAGAACTCAGAGGTTGAAAAAATAACTGTACCTCGTCCAGGACATGCAGACCTGGTTGGCGTAACAAAATACAATTATGATGATATAAGAAATTCAATCGACCGCTCTAGTGCAAGAGAAACAGCCGCCCGCGTTGCTGCCTGCTCGGTTGCACGTAGTTTCCTTGAACAGTTCAACATTTTTGTTGGAAGTTATGTTGAGAGCATTGGAGGAATATATTCCAAAGTCCCTTATTCCGAAACTCTTTTTAATAATGAAATTGATCTTGAAAACTTTAATGCATGGACCTTATCTCAGGACGCTGACAAAAGCGAGGTGAGAGTTTTCGATAAAGATCAGGAAGATGAAATTATAAAAAAAATACAGCTTGCAAAAAAAAATGGGGATACCTTAGGCGGAACTTTTTTTGTTGTCGCTTCGGGTGTTCCTGCCGGTCTTGGTAGCTTTATGCACTACGACAGAAAACTTAATGCCGAGTTATCTAAATCTATCATGTCTATTAATGCTGTAAAGGCAGTCGAAATTGGATCTGGATTTTTTAGCGCTGATGTTTTTGGCTCTGAATCTCATGATGAGATCATTAGATCAGGTAATACTTTATCAAGAAAAACTAATAGAGCAGGAGGTATTGAAGGCGGTATTTCAACTGGCTTGCCAATCATACTTCGCGCCGCTATGAAACCAATTGCAACTCTGATGTCCCCAATTGAAAGCATTGACCTTAAAACAATGGAAAGCATAATCTCAAGGCGGGAAAGAAGTGACTTTGTTGCCGTCCCGGCTTGTGCGGTTATTGCAGAATCAATGATGGCCTGGACAATTGCTGAATTTCTTTTAGAAAAATTTGGAGGAGATTCACTTGAGGAAACAAAGAACAATTACACAACATATTGTAATAGCCTTTTTGGCAGGGTTGAAAATAATTTTAATGCAGCTATAAAACAATAGGAAGGCAGAGGGGATTGCAACAATGATAAAATTGGAAAGATTCGTTTTTAATATGTTCGGTGAAAATACTTACCTCATCTGGGATGATCAGACAAATGAAGCTATTGTGGTCGATCCGGGCTGCTCAATTAGCATCGAGGAAGATAAACTAGCAGATGCTATAAATAAAAAGGGCCTTGTAGTCAAATATCTTCTTAACACGCATTGCCACATAGATCATATACTTGGAAATGCATTTATCAAGTCGAAGTTTGACCCTATGTTCCTGGCTGCTAATGAGGACATGTTTTTATTTGATCTAATGCTAATTGAAGCTGAAAACATGGGATTTGAGATGAAGAAATCTCCTCAACCCGATCAGTTCCTAAAAGATAATTCACCAATAAATTTTGCAGGAACCGAATTTATTCCACTCTTTACGCCAGGGCATTCTCCTGGAGGGTTCTCCTTTTATTTCAAAGACTCTGGATTTTGTATTACAGGTGACACATTATTCAGAGAAAGCATCGGCAGAACGGACCTTTGGAATGGGGATTATGACAAACTTATTAATTCAATTGAGACTAGATTGTTAACTTTACCCGATGATGTTTTAATACTCCCTGGACATGGAGATAAAAGCACTATTGGTCATGAAAAGGAGAATAATCCCTTTTTATAAAACATCCTTTTTAAAAAAAGCTGCTTTTGGCAGATATATTTGAATTTGACATCGGTTAAGCAATTCAATATATTCATTTTTATTGTCTGAATATTAAATATTTGTATATATATAATCAAAAATAAAATATTCTGAACTAAAGACATGCCAGCAAACTATAATTTAGGAAAATTAAAAGATCATGGCAGAATAAAGTTGTTCTACTTTATTCTGCTTATCATTTTCATCTATTCGATGCTTTTCGAATTTCTTCTGCGCGCTGATTCAATAATGCCGCGACCTTCAATTATGATTGAATCATTTTTTTCACTAATTAACCACTACCATTTATTTGAAAATTTACTTTTTACATCATCTCTGATTTATTTTTCTTTAGCCATTAGTTACTTCATGCTATATTTCAGCTCAAGGTTCCTATTGAAGCTAAATAGGAATATTATTGCAAAAGAGTTACTAAGGATTTTTAAGTATTTACCAATAATAGGATTTTCTGCAATTGCTTTCCTTTGGGTACCTTCAGCTGTATTTGCTGAATTGTTAATTTCTGTTTTAATTGCCTTCATACTCATTTTATTTAAGTTTCTCGACGCGGCCTATTGTATAAAGGATGAATATATTGAAGCGGCTATATCAATAAGATCGAAAGAGAAAAACATTTTGCAAGAAATAACCTGGAAAAGTGCTTTACCTTCAGTTATTCAATACTTATCTAAATTAAACTTTATTCTTTGGGCGCTGATTCCCTTGTTTGAAGCTTTTAGAAATAGATTTGGAATAGGTTTGATTTTTAGGCAGTGTTACGAGTTCAGAGATCTATCTGGTCTTTTTGCTCTTTCTATTGCCACGGCTATCATTATCATTTTGGGAGACCTTTTATTAAAGCTCATTCAAAAAATGCTTATTCATTGGGAGCCATAAAAATTGCAAAATTCACAAGATCTGGTAAAAATTAGTGAGTTAACAAAAGAATTCAAAGGCAGACTTGGATACTCACTTCAAATTCTTGAAAATTTAAGCTTTGAAATAAAAGCAAATGAATTTGTTACTGTTTTAGCCCCTGCCTCAGCCGGGAAGACAACTCTTCTGAAAATTATTGCCGGAATAGATAGTCTTACTTCTGGTAAAATTGAATTTCCTTTTGAAAAATCGAATTCCTCTTCAGATTATTTTCTCTCATTTATCCCTTCAGCACCTTCTTCTTACCCATGGTACAATGTTAAACAAAACATTGAGTGCTTTCTTAAGTCTTCTGTTAAAGATCCTGAAGAAAAACAGATGCAAATTAAAAATCTTCTTAGTCTTGTTGGCCTGCGTGGCTATGAAGAACATTATCCAGATAATCGCAGCCTTGGTTTCAGGTTTAGGATATCACTTGCAAGGGCACTGGCAACTAAACCAAAACTCCTGATTATTGATGAACCTTTTTCAAATATGGACGAAAAAACAAGATATGAGATCTACTCTCTACTTAGAGAAGTAAGGAAAAATACTGGAATATCAATACTTTTTTCAACATCAAACATTCATGAGGCTTTCTTTTTATCAGATAGAATTATTCTTCTTAGTGCAAGACCAGCAAAAATAATCGATCAGATCATGTTAAATTTACCTGTAGAAAGGGATTTTCATTTATTGGAAGAACCTTATTTTCAGGAAATTAAAAATTCAGTAGAAAATAAATTTAAGGAATATGGGCCTATAGTAAAATCTGTTTTAACAGTATGAAAATTATGTTGCTCATTTATAAACACAATTAAAAATGCTTAGAACTCTGCTAAATGAATAGAGAGGGCATAATGAACAAAAAAATAGAGGAACTAAATAAGTTAAAAAGGGGAGCTTTACTTGGTGGCGGGCAGGATAAAATTGATATTCAGCACGAAAAGGGGAAATTGACTGCTCGTGAAAGGATTGAGCTGCTGGTTGACGAGGGAAGCTTTGAAGAAATAGATATGTTCGTAAAACACCGCTCAAAAGATTTTGGCCTGGATAAACAGCAATTCCTGGGCGATGGAGTTATAACTGGTTTTGCAAAAATAAACGGAAGACCAATTGCGCTTTTTTCCCAGGATTTTACAGTCTTTGGGGGGTCACTTTCCGAATCTCATGCTGAAAAGATAGTGAAGATTATGGACTTGGCATTAAAATTGGGAATCCCTATCGTAGGATTGAATGATTCAGGTGGAGCAAGGATTCAAGAAGGTGTTGTAAGCTTAGGTGGATATGCTGAGATTTTCCTTAAAAATACGCTTGCCTCAGGCGTTGTCCCCCAAATTTCTGCAATTTTAGGCCCTTGCGCCGGCGGTGCTGTCTATTCTCCGGCTATTACAGATTTTATCTTTATGGTGAAGCATAGTAGCCACATGTTCGTAACTGGCCCAAATGTGGTCAAAACTGTAACTCATGAAGAAGTCAGTTTTGAAGACCTTGGAGGAGCCGAAACGCATGCTTCAAAGAGCGGAGTAGCTCATTTTGCCATGGATAATGAAATTGAGATTTTTGAAGGTATTAGAAAGCTTCTTAGTTTCATTCCTCAGAATTATAAAGATATGGCTCCAGAACTTAATTTTGACTTAAAGAAAGATCTGACAATAGAACAGCTTAACGATTTAGTTCCGGAAAATCCTAATAGGCCATATGATATGAAAGAAATTATCCGCCTTTTAGTTGACAACGAGGATTTCTTCGAAATACAAAAGAATTTTGCAGAAAACATAATTGTTGGTTTTGGCAGAATTGGCGGATTATCTGTTGGAATCGTTGCTAATCAACCAGCAGTCCTTGCAGGCGTCCTTGATATAAATGCTTCTGTAAAGGGAGCAAGGTTTGTTAGGTTCTGCGATGCATTTAACATTCCACTGCTTGTAATGGAGGATGTACCAGGATTTTTGCCTGGCACTGAACAAGAATGGAATGGTATTATTAAACAAGGAGCAAAGTTATTGTTTGCTTTTTGTGAAGCTACTGTACCCAAGGTTACTGTCATTACAAGAAAAGCATATGGTGGCGCTTATGATGTAATGAATTCTAAGCATATAAGGGGAGATTTTAACTTCGCCTGGCCTTCAGCTGAAATTGCAGTAATGGGACCAAAGGGTGCTGTTGAAATAATATTTAAGAAGGAAATATCCGAATCGGAAAACCCAGAAGAAAAAACAGCCCAAAAACTATCTGAATATATACAGAAATTTGCAAATCCTTATAGCGCGGCTGAAAGAGGGTATATTGATGATATAATAACACCTTCGGAAACAAAAATTAAATTGATAAATGCTTTTCAACTGCTAAAAACAAAAGTTGATTCTAATCCTCCTAAGAAGCATTGTAACATTCCATTATGATTTTTTTTGTATCTTTATACATGTATTTCTAAAATATTTTGGGAACTTACATTAAAAAGTATCATTTTATAAGGAAATAAGTAACTTTTAGCTTGACAATAACAACTTTAGAATTTAATTTTGAACCTAATTTCACTAGATACGGAGTGCTAATGAAGAGAACTATCCTGTATGTAAGTTTGATATCTCTGTCTTGTTTTTTTTCAGCGTGTAGTCTTTCAAATGTAAGCAGTAATGACAAATCAACAAACAAAACTGCTAAAACGGCCGCTAAGCCTACTATCATTGTAAATGAACTGCTAGAGGAAGCCCGTCAAAACTACGTTAATGCTCTTGCTAAGCAAGAAATTAACGCGACTTCCGAAGCTATCAATTACTATGAGGCAGCCTTAAGAACCATTAATAATTTAAGTTATTATCCTGAAATAGATGAAAATGAGGCTTATACTCAATTAGAAAAATCTATTACTGAGGATTATCAGAAGTTTGTTGATGGTTTGACAGAAGTCCCTGAAGGGGTTTCATTTGCTGCTTTACAAGAATGGATGGGAAAAAGCCTGCCTGAATTGAAGATCAAGAACGAGGTAAAAGAATCTAAATCACAAGTTGTCATCGTCTCTGACTTTCCCTTAGAGATAAATAGCTATGTCGAACAATGGATTGATATTTATAGCAAAGGGAAATTTAGATATTTGACCGAAAGATGGTTACCCCGAACTGGAAAATACTTCCCAATGATGGCAAAGATATTCCAGGAAGAAAAGATCCCAACACAAATCGTCTTTTTAAGTATGGTTGAAAGCGGTGTTAATCCAACAGCCCGCTCTGTAGCAAGAGCTGTAGGTATGTGGCAATTTATGCCCGGTACTGGCCCATTATATGGTCTCAATATTGACTTCTATTATGACGAAAGAAGGGACCCTGAAAAGGCAACACATGCAGCTGCAAAATACTTAAAGAGTCTTTATGGTATGTTTGGTGATTGGTACCTTGCTATGGCTGCTTATAACTGGGGCCCTGGCAAAATGCAAAGGCTCGTTGAAAGAACTGGTAAACGCTCATTCTGGGAAATAAGAGATTATATGCCTAGGGAAACTCGTGAGTATGTACCACAGTTCATTGCTCTTTCAATTATTGCTGCAAACCCTCAAAAATATGGCTTTGAAAACGTTATGTACCAAAAACCTTTGGAATATGATGTTTTCTCTGTCAAAGATTGTATCGATTTGAAAGTCCTGGCAAGCTGTGCTGGAACTACCTACGATGCCCTTCAGGAGTTGAATCCTGAGCTTACTCAGATGTGTACACCACAAAACTATTCTGGTGGATACCAATTAAAAATACCTAAAGGATCAGCTACGCTTTTTGCTTCAAACTTGCAAAAAGTACCTGATGAAGCAAAAGTACAGTTTTCTATGCATTATGTAAAGAAGAAGGAAACTGTTACTTCAATTGCCCATAAATATGGTATTTCTCCAAAGGATCTTGCAAAAGTTAACGGTATTTCTACAAATACTAAGCTGTATAAAGGCGTTGCCTTGAAGATCCCTGTATCTGGATTTAATGCTTCTGACATTGCATTTAATACCGATACTACTCCTGCTGTAGACAAAACTGCAGATACAAGAAGCACTCAGGCACCATATACTGTTCAATCTACTACGATTAACAGTACTGTTGCAGCTGCTAATAATTCGGCTCCTGCTGCTAATGCTTCTACACCTGCATCTACTGAACAGCAGCCATCTACTGCTACTACTGCAGTCGCTGCTAATGACAACAATAGTAGTGATGATAATGCAAATGATAATGAAGCTGGTGATTCTAATACTAGCGATAGTGAAGAAAAATCAGACGTTGTCATTAAACCTGAAGGCAAAGCTTTAGTTCAGTATACAGTTAAGAAAAACGATAATATTAACGGTATTGCTGATCTATTTGATATAAGGACATCTGACCTTCGTAACTGGAATAATATCGCTTATACAGATAGAATTAAAGTTGGTCAGACTCTGAACATATATGTTCCGCAGAATAAAAAAGATTACTATGCAAGTCTTGATAACCAAACTGCTAGTGAAAAGAAATCAATGAAGATTACTTCCTCTTCACGCCCTTCAATTGCTTGGGTCTCTCATAAAGTAAAGAAAGGTGAAACATTAAAAAGCATCGCTTCTAAATATAGAGTAAGTATTGCTTCATTAAGACAGTGGAATGGTATTCGTGGAACAAAAGTTCGCCCCGGAGCAAAGGTTAAAATTCAGACTATCGATAATACCCGTTCGATTGCTTCAAATGTAAAATCTAATTACAAAAGAAGTGGTTTGACCCGTTATAAGATAAGACATGGTGATACAATAGGCGAAATAGCTGATAGATATGGCGTTTCAGTTGCACAATTGAAGAAATGGAATAATCTTTCCGGAAAAACAATTGTAGCTGGCACTAACCTTAAGATCTATGGTAACGAAACTACAGTAGCATTAGGCGATAATACACCAAAAGCTCCTGCAAACCTGCGTAACCATGTCGTCAAATCCGGTGAAACAATCGGTATGATTGCAGATAAGTATCATGTATCTGTTGCAAATATTAAGAAATGGAATAAACTTAATTCGAATAAGATTAAAGCAGGTAAAAGCATAAAGATATATTCCGATTCTGATGATGAGACCGGTAGTATGCCTGAGCCGAAATCAAGAAGCGCTAAAAATGAAAAAACTTCAAAGAATTCATCTAAGAAAGCTGTAGATAGTGAAGTTCATCAGGTAAAAAAAGGTGAAACTTTAGCTAAAATAGCAGACAAATATGGTATGACAGTTTCAGAGCTGAAAAAACTCAACAAAATTTCAGGAAATAATGTTAAAGCTGGAACTAAACTAAAAGTTGCAGATAACAGCGAAGATAATGAAGTAGTTGAGAAGAAGTCTTCAAAGAATAAAAAAGAATCACTTTCAAAGAAGACTGCAGCTGAAAAGAAAGAAGCTCTTGCTAAAAAAGCAACTTCTGATGAAGATGAAGTTATAGATAAGAAATCTTCTAAAAATAAGAAGGAAGCTCTTGCTAAGAAGAATTCAAAGAAAGAAACTTTGGCCAAGAAAGCTTCAGATGAAGATGAAGTCATAGATAAGAAAGCTTCTAAGAATAAAAAGGAAGCTTTGGCTAAGAAGAGTTCAAAAAAAGAAACTTTAGCTAAGAAAGCTTCTGATGAAGATGAAGTTATAGATAAAAAAGCTTCAAAAAGTAAAAAAGAATCTGTAGCTAAAAGTAGTAAAGCAAGCAAAAAAGCAGCTACACATACTGTAAAAAAAGGGGAGACCCTTTATACAATAGCTCAGAAATATAATGTTGATGTAAATGACCTAAAGAAAGCAAACCATATTAAAGGTAACAAAGTTATGCCTGGACAAAGTATTAAGGTTGAAGACTAAATATTTGTCCATAAATATTGTGTTGTTATTTATTAATTAGTTTTATTTTTTTGGTTAGTGTTCTTATATAATAATTTGTAACTTTTTATAGCCGCCGTTAGGGGTGTTGCGTTGATTTATTTTTCGCGACTGAGATCATACCCTAAACCTGATCTGGATAATACCAGCGTAGGGAAACGGAAAAGAATAATTAAATATTCAAAGCCGTTTTCATGACGGCTTTTTTTATTTCTATGGAGGATTACATTGAAATATTTAATTATTCTTTTGTTCTTATTTTTCGGGATTATCTACCCACAATCCTTGACTTTCAAAGGTAAAGTTGTTGATTCTGAAAGTGGCAAACCACTAACTAACGCTAACATTTTCATTGAATCGGCACATTTGGGTACTACCTGTAATGAAAAAGGGGAGTTTACTTTATCGGGACCTTTTTCTGGCAGTGATCTTGCTGTCATTTCTTTTATTGGTTTTAACAGCAAGAGTGTTTTACTTTCACAGTTTAACGCTCAGGGTTCAAATGTAATTAAACTTGTTCCCAAAATACTTTCTTCACAAACAGTTCTTGTTACGGGTTCAATTGCTAAAGAAGGCGTAACACCCCTTGCATATTCTAAGATTAAACGTGAAGATATTCAAAGCAATTATATAGACCAGGACATTCCCGAATACCTTAGCAACTTGCCAAGTACAACATTTTATTCAGAAGCTGGCAATGGAGTTGGATATAACTATTTGAGCATAAGGGGTTTTGACCAAAGACGCATATCCGTTGCGGTAAATGGCATTCCTCAAAATGATCCTGAAGACCATAACGTTTATTGGCTTGATTTTCCAGACATACTCTCAAGTACTGAACTAATTCAGGTTCAAAGAGGAGCTGGAGCTGGAATAATAGGCTACCCTTCTGTTGGTGGTTCAATTAATATTATTACTTCTTCTTTTAGTGATAAACCCAGATTTGATTTTTCTTCTTCCCTTGGAAACTATAATACAAGAAAGTATAGTGCAAGTTTTGCAAGCGGACTTATTGATAATAGGTATTCTTTATATGTAAAATTATCCAAAACACTAAGCAGCGGATACCGCAATTCTGCATGGAGTGATTTTAATGCCTACCATGTTTCTGCTGTAAGATATGATAATAATTTTACTTCACAGATAAATCTTTATGGCGGACCTATTGCCGATGGACTGTCTTACACAGGACTTCCCAAATTCGCTATAAGTGATAAAGAACTTAGAAAGCAAAATTATTCTGATTGGGGAGCTTCTAATGGACAATATGACTATGTTGTCCAAAGAAGACCAGAGGAAATTGAAAACTTCTCCCAGCCTCATTTCGAATTACTTAATGAGTGGAATATAAATAAGGATATGGTCTTTAACTCAGCTTTGTTTATGGTACTTGGCAATGGTTTTTTTGATTATGATGCTTCTTGGGCAGATACATCTTATTTTAGGCTGACAAGCGAAAATGGTATTCATGCAAACTCAAATCCTACTAATGCACTGGTTAGAGCTCAGGTCGATAACAAACAATTTGGCTGGATCCCACGCATTAGCATAAAACATCAAAATGGTGAGCTTATAGTCGGCTCTGAATTAAGGGCACACAGATCGCTTCATTGGGGAAGTATTAACTATGCCGACAATTTACCAGATGGTATTGATAAAAATTTCAGGTATTATCAGTACAATGGAGCAAGGAACATAATTAACTTTTTTGCAAATGAAAATTACAATCTCACTGATCTTCTCAATTTGCTTGCTGAATTGCAAGTCTCCTATAATCAATACAGGATTTACAATGAGAAGTACCTGGGCAATGACTTCAAAGTAAATAACACTTTCTTTAATCCCAGAATTGGAATTAATTATAAACTTGCTCCGTCTCAAAATGTCTATTTGTCTTTTGCAAGAGTTAGCCGCGAGCCAAGATTAAATAATTATTATGATGCAGCTGAATCAAGTGGTGGCGAAGAGCCACAATTCCAAAAAAATTCTGATGGAAGCTATAACTTCAACGACCCGCTTGTAAAACCTGAAACTATGAATGATATTGAAGCTGGAACTTCCTTCTCAACAGAAAGAATGTCATTAAGCCTAAATCTTTTTTATATGATCTTTAAGAATGAGATAGTTAAAAATGGTAAATTGGACCGCTTTGGCCAACCAATAACTGGCAATGTTGATCAAACAATTCATAGCGGAATTGAA
Organism: Bacteroidota bacterium; assembly: GCA_030706145.1. GTDB lineage: Bacteria > Bacteroidota > Ignavibacteria > Ignavibacteriales > SURF-24 > JAUZPB01. The sequence goes on along the minus strand of JAUZPB010000009.1, from coordinate 23,705 downwards.
CTTAGTGGTGTTTTCAAGGCTTTTGAAGATCTGCAGTTAGGTTTTAATGGAACACTTAGCAAAAATTATATTAACAAAGGACAAACATTCATTAAGTTCAGCCCTTCATCTGAAGAGCCAAAGATCGTTCAAGCTTTAGATCTGAGCGGTAACAAAATAGCTGGCTTCCCTGATTTCTTATTAAATGCTCAGGTCAAATTTACTCACAATGGCGTGCTCGCTATTTTAAGCGGGAAGTATGTAGGGAAATTCTATTCTGATAATTACGACAGCAAATTGGCAGAATACCTTAGAAGCTATCCTGGATTTGTTAGTTATGAAGATAATCAGGTAGACCCATATTTTACGGCAGATTTATTTTTTAGCTATGAACTAAACAATATTCTCTCTTCAAATTCTATAAAAGTCTTTGCACAGGTAAATAATATTTTCGATAAACTATATGCTGCCTATGCAATTGGAGGGGAATTCTTCCCAGCCGCAGAAAGAAATTTTCAGGCTGGAATTCAGCTAGGACTCTAGCTATTTTAATTTAAGTATTTGATTTCTTTATCAAATAGAAAAAGGCTTTTCTTTTGCAATAAAGGATTTCTATAGTATTTTAACATGTTAAGTATATTAACATATTTAGGATTTTCATAAAATCATTATAAAGAGTGAATTTATAGTAAATGAAAAAATGTATTATTCTTGCAAATGGTAACTCTCCAAAGAAAAGCCTTTTTCCTTTTTTAAGAAAGCATGGTTTTGAAGTATTGATTGCTGCTGATGGTGGAGCAAACAATGCAAGAAAACTAAATCTAATTCCAGATTATATTATTGGCGACCTTGATTCTATAACAAAGGAAAATCTGGATTATTTTTCAGATAAAACTATTATTAAGAAATTCAAAAGACAAGACGATACTGATGTTGAAAAATGTCTTAAATTCGCAATAAAAAATAAATTTACCGAATGTGCTCTTCTAGGCGTAATTGGGGATAGGCTTGATCATTCCTTTGGCAATCTCGGAATAGCAAAAAGATTCTCAGAATTTATTTCAATTATAATCGTTACGGAAATGTCAATTCTTACAGTCCACACTGGAAATACTATGTTCGACACACATCCAGGTGAGATCATTTCTATCTATGGATTTGATGATAAAACCAAAATAACATCAGAGGGACTAAAATACCCAATTGATAATGAGCCTCTCTCATTCGGGAAAAGAGAGGGCACAAGCAATCAGGCTACAGGAACTAAAGTCGAGCTTAAGATAAAAAATGGAAGAATATTTGTTATTAGGGAGCTTAAAACTATAATGCGATATCACAAAGAGTTAATGGAACAGTTAGAAATTTAAGAAAAGGCTTTTTTTTCAGTTGGATTACTTCAATATTACACTAATTATTCATTATTAATAATAACTACAAAAAACAAAAAATAGATGATCTCCTTAAGCTCTCTAGACATTTTTATAATACTTGCATTTTTTATATTTGTAATTTCCATTGGCCTTATTCCCGGCAAAAAAGACACAGCTACAACAGAAGGATTTTTACTTTCAGAGAGAAAAGTCGGCCTGTTTTTATTTATTTTGACCAATGTCGCTACCTGGTATGGTGGAATTCTGGGGGTAGGCGAATTCACCTATAGATTTGGCCTGTTAAGCTGGTTTACGCAAGGCCTGCCATATTATGTATTTGCCATATTATTTGCCATCTTTTTTTCAAAAAAAATACGTGAGGCCTCTCTCTACACGATCCCTGACAAACTCGAAAAAGTATATGGATCTAAAACAGCGCTTCTTTGTGCGGGATTACTTTTCGTATTGGTTTCTCCAGCTCCATATCTTCTTATGGTTGCAAATTTATTATCTTTGGTTTTTCATATCAATATTTTTTGGAGCTTGATCCTTGGATCATTTCTTTCGGCAGGATATCTTTTTAAGGGCGGCTATAAATCCTATGTTTTTGCCGATGCCTTCCAATTCTTCATTATGTTTGCTGGATTTATTGTAACGCTAATTGTTGCTTACCTTAATTTAGGAGATTTCTCTTACTTACAGGCCAACCTTCCTGCTAATCATTTGAAGATCCCGGGAGGAGTTTCTTATACTTATATTTTGGTCTGGTTCCTTATTGCCTTGTGGACTTTTACAGATCCCGGATTTCATCAAAGATGCTATGCTGCCAAAAACGGAAATGTTGCAAGAAATGGAATAATAATCTCTGTTTTCTTTTGGGCTTTGTTTGATTTCCTTACTACGAGCGTTGGATTGTATTCAAGAGCTGCTTTGCCAGGACTTCAAACTCCTGTCTTATCCTATCCTTTACTTGCCGAAAAACTTTTGGGCTCTGGACTAAAGGGATTGTTTTATGCAGCTATGTTTGCCACCATTCTTTCAACTTCTAATAGTTTCTTTTTCCTAAGTGCTACTACCATTAGTAAAGATTTTCTTTTTAAGCTTAATAACCAGAGACAACAAAAAAGCTTAAAATCTTATACTTACCTGGGTATTGTCTTAACGGCTATTCTTTCGATTTCGCTTGCTTATTTTATTCCATCTGTTATTGATCTTTGGTATACAATTGGAACCGTTTGCATTCCAGGAATAATACTTCTTGTAGTATCGGCTTATTATCCGAAATTCCGGGTATCTAGTACGATTGCCGTTATAGAAGTAATTGTGTCATTTCTTTCCAGTCTTCTTTGGCTTTTTATCAGAGACAAGTTTTCATCAATTGCGCCTTTCAATGAAGTAGAACCAATGATTATAGGGCTAATTATAGCAGCTTTGATCCATTTTGGAGGAGTCTTTATTAATAGACACAAATTAAGTATGTGATCTGGATTATCCCTATAGCAGATTTTATTTTTGTCCAGCATATAAGTATTGAAAAATTTCCAAATCTTGCATTTCTTTAAATAAATAACCTCCATCAAAACAAAATTGAACTCTCCGGGGGAAATCTGCCTTATAATAATTATAATCAGAAAGGAACGTAAATGCGCTTGATATTTAAACCCTTTATTAATTCCTCTGTACTTGTCCTGCTCCTAAGAGTAATTATTGGAATTGTTTTCTTTATGCATGGCTCTCAAAAGGTCTTTGGCTGGTTCGGAGGACATGGCCTAGAAGCTACGATCAATGGGTTCGGAAAGTTCGGAATACCCCCATTTTTGGCTTATACTGCCTCTTTGGCCGAATTTCTGGGCGGCATTTTTATCTTGTTAGGATTTATGACAAGAATCTTTGCCTTGGGAATAGTTATAGATATGGCTGTTGCAATATTTACCGTGCACCTTAAAAATGGATTTTTTGCTCCAACTGGTTTTGAATTTCCTTTGGTGCTTCTCACCTCAGCTCTAGGTATTTTTCTTTTAGGTGCAGGAACTTTCAGCATAGATGAGTTTCTTGCAAAAAGATACCGCAGGACTCATGTCTCTGAGGATGGGGGACTTAGAACAGAATACAAGGCTAATTACAGGTCATGATTTGAACCCATTACTAACATTCTTTGGCAGGGTACTAAACAGGACAAAAAAGAGCAGGGGAAAAGAAGATATAGTTGATTTTAAGCAGCGTTTCAAGGCTTTTGGAAATCTTCCGGAATTCTTTAAGTTAGTTTGGGAGACCAGCAAAAAATTAACTTTGCTAAATATATTCCTGCGTGCATTAAAATCAATCCTGCCATTGGTCACTTTGTTTATTGGGAAACTGATAATTGATGAAGTAGTTCATCTTATTAGGTTCCAACCAGGTCATGGCTCTTACAACCGGCTTTTCTCATTTGTTACAATTGAATTTTCGCTTGTCCTATTAAATGACCTTTTAAATCGCGGAATAGCATTGGTCGACAGCCTTTTAGGAGATCTGCTCTCAAACAGATCATCTGTTAGATTAATGCAACACGCAGCCCAGTTGGACCTTGACCAATTTGAAGACTCTGCTTTTTATGATAAGCTTGAGCTTGCTAGAAGACAGACATTGAACAGAACTATACTCATGTCTCAGGTACTTGGACAGATGCAGGATGTAATTACAATGGGCTTTTTAGCCATAGGCCTTATTTCATTTAACCCTTGGCTTATTCTTTTACTTATAATTTCTGTCGTTCCATCGTTTCTCGGAGAATCCCACTTTAATGAGAAAACCTATTCATTAGTTCATAGCTGGACCCCGGAAAGAAGAGAACTCGATTACCTGCGCTATACAGGTGCAAGTGATGAAACTGCAAAAGAGGTTAAGATATTTGGATTATCGGATTTCTTAATAGAAAGATTTAAGTTACTCTCAGATAAATACTATAACGAAAATAAAGTCCTGGCAGTTAAAAGAGCTGGCTGGGGAGTATTCTTTTCAACTTTTGGAAACATTGGCTACTATATTGCTTATATTATTATCATTCTAAGAACAGTAACTGGACACTTAACTCTAGGTGATCTGACATTTTTAGCAGGTTCTTTTTCCAGATTAAAAGTCCTGCTTGAAGGTGTTCTAAACCGTTTTACAAGTATTGCTGAAGCAGCTTTATATCTGGGAGATTTCTTTGATTTCTTCAGACTTGAACCAAGGATTAAAGTAAAAGAGAATCCCAGAAAATTTCCCCACCCAATATTAAAAGGTTTTAGATTTGAAAATGTAAGCTTTCGATATCAAAATACTGATAAATGGGCAATCAGAAACGTTAGCTTTACATTAAATGCCAGGGAGAAACTGGCATTAGTTGGTGAAAATGGCGCAGGTAAAACAACTCTCGTAAAACTCCTGGCCAGATTATATGATCCTACCGAAGGAAGAATATTTCTTGATGATCATGATTTGAAAGAATTTGACCCCGAAGATCTAAGAAAGGAAATAGGTGTCATCTTTCAGGATTTCGTTAAATTTCAAATGACCGCCTCAAATAATATTGCAGTTGGAAGAATTGAAGAAAAAGAAAACTATGAAAAAATAAAACAATCCGCTTTAAGAAGTCTGGCCGATTCTGTAATTGAAAAACTCCCAAACGGATATCAGCAAATGATCGGTAGAAGGTTTAGTGATGGAATTGATCTTTCGGGAGGACAATGGCAGAAAATGGCTCTGGGAAGAGCTTATATGAGGGATGCACAGCTTCTTATACTTGATGAACCTACTGCAGCTCTGGATGCCCGGGCAGAATATGAAGTCTTCCAAAGATTTGCCGATCTTACAAAGGGGAAGACTGTCATTTTGATTTCCCACCGTTTTTCTACCGTACGAATGGCTGATCGCATACTTGTCCTAGAAAATGGCAAATGCACAGAGCTGGGAACTCACAACGAACTGCTTGAAAAAGGAGGAACCTACTCCGATTTGTTTAATTTACAGGCGCAAGGTTACAGGTAATTTCTATTTTTTTTCGTAATTTTACTATATCTATTTTAAGTATGTGCACCTGGTACATTTTTCACTTTTCTAAAATATTTCTATTTAGTAAATTTCGGCTATGAAAGATAAATTTTCTATTATGTCTGAACTACAATATGGGCAATACAATCCCGAACAGGATGAAGAAACAATTACAGGCCTGGCCTTTAAGGTCATTCTTTATAATGATGACTGGCATACTTTTGATGAAGTAATTGTTCAACTTATTAAAGCCATAAAGTGCAGTTATGAGACAGCCCGGGAATTTGCTTTTGAAGTCCATGTTAAAGGTAAGGCTATTGTTTATAATGGGCAACTACAGGAATGCCTTAAGGTTACTTCTGTGCTCGAAGAAATTGCTCTGAACACTCAGATAGTTGCATAAAGTTGTTTTTTGTATAAGCTAACATTCTTTATGGATGCTCTTTTTAATAATCTCTGATAAAAAGGGCAATTTTTACTCAATTCTTACATTTACCACGAAAAAATTGTATATTTGTACATCAAAAAAAGCTCATTACTACTTTTTATCAGAAAGTGCAGTTTATTTAATGCAATATTTTAAGTTGCGCTTTATCTAACAAATTTAGAATTATCTGATTATATAAAGGGAAGAAATAAATTATAATAATATAAGGTATATAAATGCAAATTGGTCTAGTTGGACTGCAGTATTCTGGCAAGACAACACTTTTTAATACGCTTACAAAAACTGATGAAACCGATAGTACTGCACAGCCAGATAAAGCAAATCTAGCTGTGGTTAAAGTCCCCGATGATAGATTAGACAAAGCTACTGAAATCTTTAAACCTCCCAAAAAGGTAAATGCTACAATTGAGGTATATGACATCCCAGGACTCAGGGTCTCTGAGGATGGGAAAGTCAAAATAACACCAGATTTTCTAAATAACGTAAAGAATAACGATGCTCTTTTCTATGTCATTAGACAATTTAGTAACGATGCAGTACCACATCCTGAAAATAGCATTGATCCGTTAAGAGATATTCTGTTCTTAGAAACAGAATTCCTTTTAGCAGATATGGCACTTTTGGAGACTAGAAAAGAAAGGTTAGAAAAAGATCTTCAGAAATCCAAAAATGAGCAGGCAAAAAAGGAATTACCTTTGATCCAAAAATGCCTGACTCACATTGAAAAGGAACTGCCTTTACGTTTATTGGAGTTTGACGATTCTGAAAAGAAGCTTCTTTCTTCTTACCAATTCCTCACACTAAAACCCTTGGTTGTTGCTGTTAACTTTGATGAGGATTCAGCTGATAAAGTTGATTCTATATTAGAAGAAATTAAAAAAGAATTTGATAAATACTCAATTACTCTCATCCCATTTTTTGCAAGGTTTGAATATGAACTTTCAAGAATGAATGATGAGGAAGCCTTAGCTTTTATGGAAGATTTTGGAATAAAGGAGTCGGCCTTAAACAAGATCCTCAGAATATCTTATCATGTACTTGGCCTGCAATCTTTCCTAACAGTTGGTGAAGATGAATGCAGAGCCTGGACAATAAGGAAAAATACTACAGCCCAGGAGGCAGCTGGGGTAATTCATACAGACTTTTATAACAAATTTATCCGTGCCGAAGTAGTCCATTATGATGACTTTTTACATTATGGTTCGTTTCAAAAATGTAAAGAAGCGGGAGTTTGGAGATTAGAAGGAAAAGAATATATTGTTAAAGACGGTGATATATTATCTATCCGTCACAGTTGATCAAAAAGAAGGAATATAGTGGAAATTTTAAAAGATAAAATCAGAAATATCGCAATTGTTGCTCACGTAGATCATGGCAAAACCACTCTTGTGGATTATATGCTAAAGCAAACTGGTGTTTTCAGAGCTAATCAGCAAGTTGAAAAAAGAGTAATGGATTCCAATCCTCTAGAAAAAGAAAGAGGTATCACTATACTTGCTAAAAATACAAGTATCCGGTATAACGGAATCAAAATTAATATTGTTGATACTCCGGGACACGCAGACTTCGGAGGCGAGGTTGAACGTACTCTAAAGATGGTAGATGGAGTATTACTATTAGTTGACGCAGCTGAAGGCCCTCTGCCTCAAACAAAATTCGTTCTTAAGAAGTCTTTAGACCTGGGACTAAAGCCAATTGTCGTAATAAATAAGATCGACAGAAAAGATGCTCGCCCTAATGAAGTTCTTGACGAGGTCTTTGAACTCTTTATGTCTCTTGGTGCTTCAGATGAACAGCTCGATTTCCCATTCGTTTATGCTATTGCTAAACAGGGTATTGCTAAATTAACTCTTGAGGAAGAATCAGCTGATCTTACTCCTTTATTTGACCTTATTGTTCAGAAAGTCCCTTCTCCAAGAGTACAGCCAGATGAACCTTTCAGAATGCTTATTAGTGCTATTGATTATAATGACTATCTTGGCCGAATCGGAATTGGCCTTGTTCAAAGTGGAACTCTTAAAAATGGCGATTCTGTTGTCCTCATCGAAAAAGATGGAAAGACTGAAAACGGAAAGATCTCGAAACTATATACTTTTGAAAATCTTAGAAGAGCTGAGGCAGACGAAGTTTTTGCCGGCGATATTGCAGCAATTGCTGGTTTTGAGGATGTAAATATTGGCGCTACACTTGCTAGTCCCTTAAAGCCTGAAGCAATACCTTTCGTTGATATTGATGAGCCTACTATCACTATGAACTTCATGGTTAATAATTCTCCTTTTGCTGGACAGGAAGGCAAATATGTTACTACCAGAAACATTAGTGATAGATTAAGCAGGGAGCTGAGATCTAATGTAAGTCTTAGAGTTGAGATGACTGAATTTCCTGATATATTCAAGGTAAGCGGCAGAGGTGAACTTCACTTAGGTATACTTATTGAAAATATGCGCCGCGAGGATTATGAGCTCGCTGTTAGCCGGCCTCAGGTTATTCTCAAAAAAATTGATGACGTATTAGCCGAACCAATTGAACATGTTATTATTGATGTCCCGGAAGAATTCGTTGGTGTTGTAATTGAAAAACTAGGCAAAAGAAAAGCAGAATTGAAAAATATGATCAATTCAGGCACAAATGTCAGACTGGAATTCTATGTTCCAACCAGAGGCTTAATTGGTTATAGAACTGAATTTATGACTGATACAAAAGGTACTGGTATTCTCCATGCTAATTTCCATGAGTATGAACCCTACAAAGGAGAAATATCACAAAGACAAAGAGGTGCTCTTATTGCAATGGAGACGGGCCTTGCATCCGGATATGCAATGTTCAAACTTCAGGAAAGAGCTGCATTTTTTATTGATCCAGGAACACGTGTCTACGAGGGAATGGTAGTTGGTGAAAATTCCAGAAATATGGATATGCGTGTAAATGTTACTAAAACAAAACAGTTAACAAACATGCGTGCCAGCGGAGCTGACGAAGCAATCAGGCTTGAACCTGCCAGACTAATGACTCTTGAACAGGCAATTGAATGGATCACAGATGACGAATTTGTTGAGATCACTCCGCAATCAATTAGAATTAGAAAGAAATACTTGACTGAAATGGACAAAAAGCACGCTAGATTGGCTCAAAAAAAGAGTGAACCTGAAGTGCAATAATATTTTCTTTCGAAAATATTCTATGGCTTTATTTGAATAGATCCCGGTTAAATACTGGGATTTTTTTTTGCCCTCTTTAATTAATGACTCCCTACTTATTGCTTATCATTTTGCGAAAATAAAGTAATTGTTTAAATTTTAACATATATTAGTAGACGATATTTTCAAACACATTGTAAAAATTGGAGGCAAGATGTCTAAAGAAGCAATAGAAGGCTTAAAGCCAGAAGCTCTATGGCAAAGGTTCTATGAAATAACTCAAATTCCAAGACCTTCAAAAAAAGAGGAAAAAATAAGAGAATATTTGAAAAATTTAGCTTCTCAATTTAAGGTTCCCTCTAAAGAAGATGAAGTTGGAAACATAGTAATCAATATTGCAGCTACTCCAGGTTATGAGAGCAGCCCAACAGTTGTGCTTCAGGGGCATGTAGACATGGTCTGCGAAAAAAACAAAGGCACAGAACATGACTTTGACAATGACCCGCTGAAAATTAAAAGAGAAGGGGATTGGATCACAGCTGAAGGAACAACACTTGGTAGCGATAATGGCATTGGTGTTGCTTCAGGACTTGCATTACTTACTGACAAAAGCTTTGCTCATGGCCCTATTGAGCTTTTATTCACAATTGATGAAGAAACAGGTATGACAGGTGTAGAAAACCTAAAACCTGGTTTTATTACAGGAAAGACTCTATTAAATCTTGATAGCGAAGAAGATGGAGCTTTTTATGTAGGTTGTGCTGGCGGGCAGGATACACAAGCTGACTATAAGATTGAATTTACAAGTGAAGTTGCTGGATATACTCCATTTACTCTTATGATTTCAGGGCTTAAAGGTGGCCATTCAGGTATGGAAATCATACTGGGCAGGTGCAATGCAATTAAAGCTCTGGCAAGAACACTCAAAAAACTTGAAGCTACAGATCTTCTCATCTCAAATATCGAGGGTGGAAGTAAAAGAAATGCTATCCCAAGAGAAGCTGAGGCTACTGTACTCCTTAAGTCGGCAAAAGATGCTGAAAAGATCGTTAAAGATTTTGAAGCAAAACTTCAGCAGGAATTTAAGACTACAGATCCCGGCTTAAAGATCACCCTTTCACAAAAGTCTGAATCTGTGTCAAAGGCTTTTTCAAAAGCATTTCAGAATAAGTTAGTTAATGTTCTACTTGGACTTCCTCACGGCGTTATTGCAATGAGCCCTGATATACCTGGATTAGTCGAGACTTCTACTAATCTTGCTACTTTGAACACAAATAATGACACACTCACAATTGGAACTAGCCAAAGAAGTTCTGTTGAAAGTGCAAAGAAATATATTGCTGAAAGTGTAGCATCTGTATTTGAGCTTTCCGGAGCAAAGGTTTCACAAGGAGATGGTTATCCAGGGTGGAAACCAAATCTTGATTCTGAAGTCTTAAAAGTAGCATCAAAGCTCTTCGAGAACCTCTTCAATAAGAAACCCGAAGTTAAAGCTATACATGCTGGCCTTGAATGTGGAATTCTTGGCAATAAGTATCCAGGCCTGGATATGATCTCTTTCGGCCCAACTATTGAAGGAGCACATTCACCTGATGAAAGAGTTAATATTCCAGCAGTTGAAAGGTTTTATAAACTTTTATCTGCAATATTGACGGATTTTGCTAACAGGAAATAAAATCAAATAAGTGAATTTATGATCCGTAGTTTATTGCTGCGGATCTTTTTTATTCTCAGTTTTTATTGTTCATTTTTTTGAATTTTCAAACTCTCCAGGATATTTTCATTTTTTATCTTTGCTGGAAAATATTTTTTTAAGGTGAAGCTTCATTAATATTTGTATTTTTATAAGTATAATTTTAGAAAAACTTTAAATTAAATAATACAACATATGAAAAGAGAAGTGAAGCTATATGAAGTGCCTTTTATTGAATCTCTTCAGCATATGCTCATTAGCAATGCTGGGAAATACAATAACAAACTGGCGCTTGAGGATCTAAGTAAAACCCCTTTAAACAAAGCAACTTATTCGGAACTTCTTAATCTAGTTTTACAATTCGGTAATGCTTTACAAAAATTGGGATTAAAAGAAAGGGCACATGTTGCAGTAATTGGGGAAAACCGCGTGCAATGGGCGCTAAGCTATTTGACTGTAGTCTGCTTCAATATGGTTATTGTTCCAATTGACAGAAACCTTAATACTAGCGAGGTCCTTAACATAATTCATGAATCTGATGCTGAGGCAATTATCTTTTCGGATTCTTTTTCTCAGATGCTTGCTGAAAAGAAAAGCACTATAAAGAAAGTAAAGACATTTATCTCAATGGATTCCTCTTCAGAGGCCGAAGGCTTCCTTTCGATGAAAGAGCTCATCGAAAGTGAAAAGGGGAAATCAATTAGTTTCCCATCGGGAAATCCTGAAAACCTCTCAGAGATCATATTTACTTCCGGCTCTCTTGGTAGGGCAAAGGGAGTTATGCTTAGCCAGAAGAACATTTGCTCAAATCTAATGGATATGCTTAGCATGCTCATGATATATCCGGAAGATAAGTTCCTTTCAGTTCTTCCTATGCATCATACTTATGAATGTACATGCGGAATGCTTTGCCCACTATACTCTGGAGCATCTGTTCATTATGCAAGGTCCTTGAGGACAGTAGTTGATGACCTCCAAAATGTAAAGGCAACAATTCTTCTTGGAGTACCTTTATTGTTTGATAAGATGTTTAATAAAATCTATAAAGGAATTAAGGAGAAAAAAGTCACCTCAATACTCGTTGGACCATTGATAACGGTTTCTGATGTCCTTGAAAAAATTGGCTGGAAGAATTCGAAAAAGAAAATCTTTCACGAAATACATAAAAAATTCGGCGGATCTGTCAGAATATTTATTGCCGGAGGAGCTGCCCCTGACCCATTGGTTGCAAAGGGTTTAAGAGAATTCGGATTTTCCTTCCTCCAGGGATATGGAATGACGGAAACCTCACCAATCCTTGCCTTAAATCAGAAAGATAATTTTAAGGATAATGCCGCTGGTATTCCTCTGCCACATGTTCAGATCAAGATCAATGCTCCTGATGCTGAAGGAAATGGAGAAATCTGGACAAAAGCTCCGAGCGTTATGCTTGGTTATTACAACAATGAAAAGGCTACTATAGAAGCATTTGAAGACGACTGGTTTAAGACCGGGGATATTGGTTTTATTGATGAAGATGGTTTCCTGCATGTAAATGGAAGAAAGAAAAATGTAATTATTTCGAAAAGCGGGAAAAATGTTTTTCCTGAAGAAATTGAAGATGTTCTTAACAGAAGTCCTTATATTCTTGAATCTGTTGTCTATGGCGAGGAAGATGCTAAACAGACTGAGATTATTGCAGCAATGATAGTTGTTGATACTGAAGCTTTTATTGAGCTATCTGAAAGCAGAAATGTAAAGATCACGAGTGAAATGATTCACGAAGTCATTAACTCTGAAGTTGAGAAGGCTAATAAACAGCTTTCCTCTTATAAACAGATAAAGAAATTTTATATTAGAGATCAGGAATTCGAAAAAACTACAACACAAAAAATTAAAAGATACCTGATTAAAAACTAGAAAGCTTTTTGAAAGGGGAGAGTTTAACAAGTAAACTCTCCTTTACTCTTTACAAAATTTGTTTTTCCTGCACACTTCTCTTTGAACTGCACTTGCTGCAATTACAATGCTCATAGATCTCATCATATGCATAGTCTATTGTCAATTCTTCTCCATCCTGAATTTTTCCAATAGAAACTAATTTCAAGGATTTTTTACTCCGTCCTAAAACACGACAATTAGGTGAGCAGGAATGGTTTATATATTTGATCTTTTCAGACCTTACTGTATCAATACATACATCTCCATTCCAGAAAATGTAAACATTACCTTCTTCACATTCTCTTCTTACAGCTTCATCTGTAGAGATGACATCTCCTTCAATTATCAAAATCGGCGCTTTTGCCGGAATATCCTCTGTTGTAAAAATTCCACTGCCATGTATTTCCGAATATTTTACTATAACAGAATCAGAAAAGTTTTTAATGTTTTTCCCCATTTTCCCTTGCCAAATATTCAGTACTCTTATTTAAAATAGCTTCTACTGGACTTGCTGCGATTATTGGATAATTATACTTTAGTGAAACCTGATCAAGATTTTTTCTATAATTAAAATCCTTTATTACAGTATTTAGTGAATCATAAAGAACAATTTCCAGTATACTATATCTTCTTAGTTTACTATTCAAAATATAATATGTTTTTGTCTTATAGATCCTCTTGTCAATACCTTCTATCAAAAGTGGTTGCTTGTGTACTTCTAAAGCCCATATATAAATATCACTGTCATTAAGTGCTTTTATTGTGCTGATATCTATACGTAAATTTTGATTTAACTTATTTTCTACTCTGATCCATGGTGAGGATTGTGGAGCTTGAGCAGCCAGGCTCGATAAAAAAACAGTTAGAAAAATTGCTAGTAAATATCTTGAAACTTTTACACTGCGCACTTTTATAAATCCTCTATTACGATTGATAAAAATATAAAATTAATTAGGATTATGAAACAATTTTCCCAGATACTGCAAAATATAAAAAGTATAAAGTATCCAGTGGATATTTCGATAATAAACTGTTTTACATTAAATTTAATGAATAATTAAATCTTAACTTTATAAGATTTTATGTTATACTTGTATAATCCATTTGGGGAAATTTTCATTCTATTTATTTAACTGAATTTAGAAATATGGCTATAGCAAAAGATTTTGAAATAGAAAAAGGACTTAAAAACGGACTTTTTCGGACTTATTATAAAAACGGCGCAACTAGAACCGAAAAATACTATGTCAATGGTAAGATTGAAGGTGAAGTTAAACTCTTTCAGGAAAATGGTAAGCTATTGGAGGTAATTTCTTATAAGAATGGAAAAAAAAGCGGAGTGGCCAAGATTTTCTTTGAAAGCGGATTACCTAAGATCGAGATTAGCTTTAAAGATGATCTTCAGGATGGAATTACAAGATATTTCTTTGAAGACGGTCAGATAAAGTCAGAAATAAGTTATAAAAACGATATTCGAGAGGGTTCAACCAAAGTTTATTTCAGAACTGGTACACTTAGAAGTGACGAGAATCTTATTAACGGGAAAAAAGAAGGCCTTAATAAAACTTATTATAAAAGCGGTTCATTGAAGGGAGAATGGAACTACAAAAATGGACTTCCTGAGGGGACTTCAAAATTCTACTACGAAAGTGGCAATATTTTGGCTACCAAGAACTTTAAGGAAGGAAAAGATGATGGTCTTACCCAGATCTATTATGAAAATGGGAATTTAAAAGAAGAGATAATCTTTAAAGATGGAGTTAGGGATGGAAATACCAGACTCTATAACAAAGATGGCTCTTTGAAAGATGAGGTCTTTTTTACTAATGGAGTAAAGTGCAGCAATAATCTAGTTGACAAAAATAGTTTTATACTGGACAAAGAAGATCATTCTGAGGAAATAAATGTTGAAGCATCAGCGGTAATAGCAGAGCCTGACAAGAATAACCATAAGGTGCAAAGCTTTGAGACAAAAACAATGTCTGCAATAACTTTGATCATTTCTATTTTAGCTTCATTTGCTATTATTTTTATTTTATATGTTCTATTTTTAAAATACTTATAGAAAAAGCTTAACCCACTTTTGTGGATTAAGCCTTTAAATTTAACCGGTAGAGATAAACCTTTTTTAAGGGCGAATATTTCAAGCTCTCTTTCCTAATTCATGATCAAGAAAAAACAGTCCATTGTGACTTTCACCGATGAATTTTAATCTCCCTAATATTTGATCGGCAATCGCAATCTCTTCAACTTGCTCATTTACAAACCAAATCAGAAAATTGTTTGTAGCATGGTCTTTTTCGCTAATAGCCAGATCCACTAATTTATTAATGGAATTTGTTACCTCAACCTCATGGTCATAAACATTTTGAAATACTTCTAAAGGAGAAACCCAATCCTTTGCAGCAGATCCAATATTATTTAATGTGACCTTAGCGTTGACTACGTTCAAGTAATCATATATCTTCATTGCATGAGACATTTCTTCCTGGGCCTGGATTTTCATCCATTTAGCAAACCCGTTAAAATTTAGGTGGTCAAAATATGCAGCCATAGCAAGATACAAGTACCATGAATAGAACTCAGCATTCAACTGATCATTTAAGGCTCTTTGAATTTTTTCCGAAAGCATGCTTCCTCCTTTAGAATATGTTTATTTATCTTCCTTTTATAAAAATTTATCTATTTTAAATTAGAATTACAATTGTTTAAGTAATAGGTCCTTTAAACTAAAACATCGCTAGGTTGCATTTTTATGCATCATCAGGTAAAAATTAGGTTCCTACATCTGTCAAACATCTAAACCGAGCAGAAGAATCACTCTTTTTGCGCTGCCCGCCTTTTTATTGAATATTTTTGTATAAATCTCTATTTTTGAACAATAACATATAGACAAAACTTATGAAAATCGGACTAATACAATATGATCAGGCCTGGGAATCGAAAAAGAAAAACCAGAGAAAGATCGAAACTTTGCTTGAAAAATCAAATAAGGATTTCTCTTTGCTTATTTTCCCGGAAATGACTCTTACAGGCTTTACAATGAAATCGCATGAATTTGCAGAAGATCTTAATGGCCCATCAAGAGATTTTTTTTGTAATCTTTCGGTAAAATATAATACCGAAATACTGGCTGGAATGATTGAAAAGGATAATGATGATATATTTAACTCCATGCTTCATATAAATAAATCGGGTGAACTTGTCAGTAAATATCGTAAAATACACCCTTTTTCATTTTCTGGGGAAGACAAGAATTACAGAAAAGGGAACAAGACAATTATAACTAATATAGATAACTGGAAAATTGGACTTTCTATCTGTTATGATTTAAGGTTCCCTGAATTATTCAGACAGTACGCTAAACAAAGGGTAGACCTCATAGTAACAATCGCAAATTGGCCAACTTCGAGGATTTCACATTGGAGGACTTTATTGAAGGCACGGGCAATTGAGAATCAATGCTTTGTTACTGGAGTAAATAGAGTAGGAACTGATTTATCAAATGACTATAATGGATTCTCAAGTATAATTAACCCCCTTGGAGAGGAATTACTTGTAATTGAAAATCAGGAAGGATTGTTTTTGTACGATGTACCTCTTAAGGAGACAGCCGAAATTAGAGAAAAGTTGCCATTTTTAAATGATATAACACTAATTTAATTTTTATTAGATAAATATGAATATTTGCACTAAAATTTCATTATAAGTTTACGACTATATTGGTGAGATAATTAAGTCTTTGATGATGATAATTATGTCTATATGATTTCTGTTAACAATTTGGGAATAAGGGTATTAATAATGCAGGATACTTCCAATAATTCACTTTACAATAACTGGTCAATTGAACAAGGTGATTATGAAAGGAAAGGGCTATCAAAAGATGGTTCTTATTATAAACAAAAAATTAGTCTACGTTCAAAAATATTAATTATTTTACTAAGCGTGCTGGCCATCGCTTTAGGAATTGTACTTATAACAAGCAATAAGACTCACATTTAACCAACATAAACTTTAAAAGGAGCGAATATTCCTTCGCTCCTTTAACATTTCATTATAATAATGAAATAACACTCTTCAATAATCTTTCAAACGTATTCTTTACCATGTTGGCAGTCTCTGTAACTTCCTTATGAGATAACTTTAGGTTTGTTATTCCAGCTGCATAATTTGTAATGCATGAAATACCTGCAACTTGCATCCCTAGAACCGAAGCATAAACTGCTTCATGTACAGTTGACATTCCAACACAGTCTCCGCCATATTTCTTAATCATCTTAATTTCAGAAGGAGTTTCATAGCTGGGTCCTTTTGTATACCAGTAAACGCCTTCGCGTATTTGAATGTTTTCTTTTATTGCGGCTTTTTCTATTAATTCATTGAAAGCTTTGGAAGGGAAATCCAGAGATCTGTCTTTCTCTTCTTTAGAGGCAATACCTATTAACTCTGTTATTTCATTCATTATGAATATAGAATTAAATGAAGTATTGATCATCAGGTTTCCAGGCGAAAAATTCGGGTTAATTCCACCGGCAGCATTAGTAAGCAATATTCTTTGACATCCAAGCTCTTTTGCTAAGTGTACCGGAAGAATGCATTCTTCTAACTTGTATCCTTCATAAAAATGAATTCTGCCTTTGAACAACAATACTTTCTTTCCATTGTATTCTGAGAAGCAGATTTTTCCGTCATGGCCCTGTACGGTCGAGACCGGATATTCACAAAGCTCTGAAGTCCTTATCTCTTTTACTGTATTTAAGTTCGAGGCAAAATCACCCAAACCACTACCAAGAATTATTGCAAGTTCCGGGTTGAATGGAGCCATTGCTTTAATTTCATTTAAGAGTTTATCATACTTTAATTTTATATTTAACATAATCTCGATTATTTCAATACTTCGATTAAATGTGAACTATTTACTTAGATCTATATTAGTATTCCTGCCATTGTTGCAGTCATAAACGTAGCAAGGCTTCCACCAAGCACGGCTCTTAAGCCAAGAGCAGCTATATCTTTCCTTCTTGATGGAGCCATAGGTCCAATACCGCCAATCTGAATTGCAATAGATGAAAAATTCGCAAATCCGCAAAGTGCATATGTGGCCATAATAATTCCTTTTTCAGTCATTGCTCCTGACTTAATTAAATTTGACAGATCCATATACGCAACAAATTCATTTAACACTACTTTTGTACCTACCAAGCTGCCAAAATGAAGTGCATCACTAAAAGGAACCCCAATGCCAATTGCTATATATTTCAATAACAATCCAAATATTAATTGCATTGATAATGGCTGACCAAAATTTGTTTGAAGGTAATTATTAATTCCAGTAAAGTATCCAAATGAGATAAGCAGATAATTGATCAATGCAATTAATGCAATGAATGAAATGAGCATTGCTGCAACATTCAAAGCAAGCTTCAACCCATCAGAAGCTCCGGAAGCAGCTGCCTCAATTATATTGGATGCATTTTTGTCGACTTTGAGTTTTACTGACCCCTTGGTTTCAGATTCACAAACTTCCGGATAAATTATTTTTGCAATTACAATTGATCCTGGAGCCGCCATTACGCTTCCTGCAAGAAGATGAACTGCAAATTTAATCTGGGAGGCATATAAATCCTGGTGAAAATTAACTGAATAAGCCTGCCCAAGCATCATTACGTATCCTACCATTACTCCGGCAGATATTGTAGCCATCCCACCTATCATTATGGTTAATAGTTCAGAATTTGTCATTTTCTCTATATATGGCCTAACTAGTAAAGGTGCCTCGGTGTGGCCAAGAAAAATATTTGCTGTATTTGAGAGTGACTCTGCACCACTTGCCCCCATTATTTTGGACATAACAAAGGCCATTACCTTTACAACAGCTTGTAGTATACCAAGATAATAAAATACATAGGATAAGGTCGATACAAATATTATGGTAGGCAAAACCTGGAAAGCAAAAAAGAAGCCTAGACTATCTGTTCCAGCTCCTATTGCAAGCCGTCCAAAAACAAATTCAGCTCCTTTCATTGTATATCCTAAAAGACTTACTACTGCGCCTCCCATCCAATTCATTAAGTCCTTAGGCCATCCAAGTGGAAAGAATAATTTCCTTAAAGCCTCACTATGAATGATCAAAATTGCAAAAACCAGTTGAATTGCTATACCGCTTGTAACAAGTCGCCAGTTGATCTTTCGCTTATTGTTTGAAAAAAGAAAAGCAATTCCGAGAATAAGGAGCAAGCCAATTATGCCCCTAATAAGTGAAAATAGTTCCATCTTTTTGCTCTGTTTTACTCAGGTATATAATGACATTTTCTGCAGCGTGCTTCATATGAATCAGCAGCACCAACAATTACTCTTTCTGAGGAATGGATAGTCCTTTGAGTCCTATCGGCGGGATTACCGCAACAAACACAGATAGCTAGTGTCTTTGTAATATATTCTGCGACCGCAAGTAACTGGGGCATTGGTTCAAAAGGAATTCCACGATAGTCCAAATCAAGTCCAGCTATTACAACTCTTTTTCCTTCATCGGCAAGCTTATTGACAACATCAACAAGATCATTTGAAAAAAACTGGGCTTCATCTATACCAATTACCTGGGCATTCTTTGAAAGTTCAAGTATTTCAGAGGGAGTCTCAACTGTTATTGAGGGAAGTGATTGTTCACTATGGGAGACAATTTCAGTATTTGAATATCTGTTATCGATCAGTGGCTTAAAGACAACAACGTTCTGCTTTGCAATTCTGGCTCGCCTGAGTCGTCTGATTAGTTCTTCAGTCTTTCCGCTGAACATGCAACCAGCTATTACCTCAATCCAACCTGTATTTTTGGGCGTGGAATGCGGAGTAAATTCCATCATAATATTTATTTCTCTCTTGTTTTGTTTTCTATAGACATAAAGATCTGTAAAATGGGAATAACTTCTTTTACATATTTCTTTTTTGGTATTTCTCTTATTACTTTATAAATATTAATATTTTATTTCTTAGCCTGCTATTTATTCAGATACTCATCACCAAATGCAAAAGGAAGCAATTCAGACATTTTCTTTACAATGATTTCATTTTTATGATTCACCATTACAACATCAATATTTCCGCAAAGATCCAGCATAACTTGCCTGCAAGCACCACAAGGAGGGCAATATCCAGGATCATCACTTGCTATTGCAATAGCTTCAAATTTCCTTTCACCTTCAGAAATTGCCTTGAATAAGGCTGTCCTTTCTGCACATATAGTAAGACTATATGACGAGGTCTCAATATTGCACCCTAAGTAAACTTTTTCATCACTGGTTAGTAGTGCAGCTCCAACATGGAAGCCTGAATAAGTGGGTAATGCTTTGAATTTTGCTTCAATAGCTTTTTGAGCTAATAAATTATAATCCATTTTTATCTCGATTTTAATTATGCAAAAATATTACATTAAAATGAGAAGTCAAGCTAAAGCATACCTATTTTATCAAATTCATTTTCCGTATTTCCATAAATCCACCAGCTTGTAGTTTATAGAAATATATGCCGCTTGGCAAATCTGTTGCATCAAAACTAACTTCATATTTACCTGTATCTCTAATCTCATTATTTATTAATACAGCTATCTCCCGTCCTAAGATATCAAAAATGCTTAGTCTTATTTGATTTCTTTCAGGTATTGAAAACCCTATATGTGTAAGGGGATTAAAAGGATTGGGATAGTTCTGTTCCAGACTGTATTCTTTAACCACTTGAGATACTTTTTTAACTTCACTTAGTATTTCAACATTGCCTATCTCTATATTATATGTGCTATTAATATCACCACTTGACTGTACATATAATTTTGAAGTTATGTCATCAAAATAAAAGCCACTTTCACTTTTTTTCAATTCATCTAATGTCTTTCTCTCTGCAAGGATATTGTTATTAGTTTTAACAAAAGCCGGTTTTAATTCAATTAGATGCACTTCACTTCGGTATACTCTGTTTAATGGTTTTCCTTTGTAGTTTTTGCCATCAGGAATTATATCGATGAACATATTTTTCCCGCTACTGCCATCGATAAGCGCTTGCGTGATCAGTGTATTTGAGTAGTTCTCTGTTTGATATTCCAAACTACTTCCATCGTCTTCATAAAGAGTAAATTCCGAATTTTCTTTTAATGATGGATAAATTGACAGTATTAGTGTATCTAATTCCTTTTCATTTGAATAATTCATAACTGGTTGCATTGGAATAATGCTTCCTGATCTTACAAATAGAGGGATCCTATCTAATGGGGCAGCAACTTTATTAGTTCTATTGCCATCATAAACTTTATCTGTCCAATATTCAATCCATTCTCCTTTAGGAAAGTAAACTGATTTTTCTGTAGCCCCTGGTTGTGTAACAGGGGAGACAAGCATGCATGGGCCAAATAAATATGGATCACTCAGGTTACTAACATTCGGATCATCCTGGTATTCAAAAACCAAAGGACGAATAATAGGAGCTCCTGTTCGATAGTTCTCAAATGCTGTTGTATAAATATAAGGAAGAAGCTTGTAGCGCAACTGAATCATTTCCTTAGTAAATTCCTCTGTAGAAAAACCAAATATCCAAGGCTCTCTGCTGGAGTTTCCATGTGCCCGCATAATAGGAGTAAATGCTGCAAACTGCAGCCAGCGTGTATATAATTCAGAAGAATTATCCAGCGTTACAAATCCTCCTGCATCAGAATGATGATATCCCATACCAGATAAACCTGTATTTAATAGGTTCGGCAGTTGTGAGTCAAGCGCACTGAAACTCTGCAGTACATCACCTGACCATGTAATTGCTGAATACCTTTGCATGCCTGCAAATCCAGCCCGTGTAAGATTAAATAATCTTTTGCCAGGACGAAATTCTCTATAACCTTCGAATATAGCTTTAGCCCATAGAAGATTGTATATGTTTTGTATCTTTTTCATTGGACCAAGGGAAAAAGTCGATTCACTCGGATGTGCCTCTGGCTCTCCTAGATCTGTCCATATACCGGAGAGTTGATTTCCAAAAAAGGAGGGATGTTTTTTCCACCACCACTTTTGAGCATTTGGGTTTGTAATATCCAGCAACCCTGCTGTACAATTGCAGGACCACCAATTGTTAATAGAAAGGGTCTGACCGTTTTCATCTTTTGCCAGATATCCTCCATTTAGAGCCTCATAATAATTACCTGAAGCTTGCGTAAGATATGGCTCAGTTATCACTATTGTTTTAATCCCTGTACTTAAAAAATCGTCCATCATCTTAAATGGATCACTCCAGCGCGACATATCCCATGATATGTCTCCCATTTTGTTAAACCAATATAGATCTAGTACTATTGCATCGCATGGAATATTTTTCTGCCTAATATTTGTAACTATATTCCGGGCTTCTGTTTCATTTTTATATCCGTATTTTGATTGCATAAAACCAAAAGACCATCTTGGTAGCAATGGCTGATGCCCAGTTAGCCATGTGTATTTTTCAATCTGATTTTTTATGCTTTGTGCAACTATCAGATAGTATGTTATTTCTCCCCCAGAGGCATAATAATAAAATTTACCCGGATCTGCCCAGCCTAAGTCCCACCTTCCCAGATAGGTATTGTCAATAAATAGGGCATACCCTTTTGTTGACAGGAGCAGGGGAACATTAATACTCATTACCTGTGTATTATTCTGATATCCATAGTTTTGCGTATTTTCACTGGCAAATGCCTGACCACGCTTATCAAGTGCTGTTCCTCTTTCTCCAGTACCATAAAAATGCTCATCAGGACTTAATTCAAACCTTACCCATCTCTGATAATTTAATGCTGATAGACCACCAGATTTTGGCTCAGATAATAAGGATCTTTTTTGTGAATCAAAATATGATATTCGTATTGGATACTTTTGACATATGATTGTTGCATCTTTTGTATTTATCTCTAAAGTTGAATCCACATCTTTCACACTAAACAGTAGTCGCCTATTTTCCTTCTGTATTACACTAAAAGAGCTATCAAATCGTGTATTCAAAAATGGGGAGTATTGGACTTTTATAATTTCTGGACTTAAAAATGAAAATGTCAGTGAAGAACTATCTGCTTTAATTGTTACTGTAGTATCTGTAATTTGAAGCGAAGTGAAATTTCCGAGATAACTCTGAGAATAGCTTATATTGCATAAAAGCAGCATGGTAAAAACCAGAATCGATATCTTTTTTATTTTCATCTGCAAGTTCAATTATTAATTGTACAATATGATATTTGAAGGATAAGATAAAGGAATGAATTATTCAAATCGGGAAGAACAAGAAAAATAAGGGGATGTCGCATAAGCCTGATTTTGTGAAAATAATTACAATATGCCGTAAAATTACTAGTTAAAATATTCAGCCTTTGTAAAAAGAATCATCAATTTTATGGTTTTTGAGACAACCCCTCCTTCTAATTTTTATATTCAGAACAGTTTACTTAACGTTGTTGTAAGCCTTCATGGCTTCTTTTACTCTTTTTATGAGTGATCCATCCTGAAGATATTTATAAAGATTCTTTCCTGGACAGAGAGTTTCTGCATAATCTTTGTGTCCTTTTATCGTATCAGGCGATATCTTATATTTGACACAACTATAAGCTAGAATATCTATAAGAGATTTAAGTTGAGCTTCAGTAAGTTCCTGTTCTTCGAAATTTCCAAGACAAGTAATTAATAAATGTCCTGTAGGATCATAAGTTGTGTTTGTTTCTCCTGCTGTATATACGTTTCTTCCTTCATAAATGTTCCCTTTTGCATCAATCATAAAATGATAGGGAATATCAGCCCAGTTCCTGTCCTTGCCCATACCCCAGACCTGGGTCTTCTTTATTTTTTCTGCAGCATTTTCATTTGGATCCAAATATTCTCCCTCATGGTGTATCGTAATTCTTGTAGGAACATGACTTTTGTAGGGTTTTGGATCAAGAGCCTTCCACTCAGACCGGGGTTTTATGTCTATTACATTGGAAGTTGAAGAACATCCATAAAGCATTAAAGCAGCTAAAATCGGAAGTAGTATTTTGTTTTTCATCTTTTAGTCTTCTTAGTCAAAGGTTGTGATAAATGTTGATTTTTGCACATCAAATATAAGCAGTAATTACTGAAATAAAACAACTTAGAGAGTTTAAATTATTATAA
>JAUZPB010000089.1 GCA_030706145.1 Bacteroidota bacterium | reverse complement strand
GTAAACAATGAGCAGGAAGCGCAGCACTTTACAAATTATATTAGTCTGATCATGACACTGCCTCTTATTATATCTTTAAAGGTGATAGAAAATCCAGATCTTATTTACATAAAGATTTTGTCATTTATTCCCCTTACCTCCCCACCTGTAATGATACTTAGGTTAAAGATCCAAACCCCTCCTGCCTGGGAGATAATCCTTACGGTTTTTATTCTACTTATCTCAATTTATGTTTCAATTTTTCTTTCATCAAAGATATTTAAGATAGGCATTTTATCTTATGGCAAACTTCCCAAATACAGAGAGCTTTTGTCGTGGATAAAGGAAAAATAAACCAATGCTGATTATCGTCTGTCTAAGAAATCGTTAATGTGAATAAAGCTAGTTATATTTGTTTCTTTTTGACAAGAAAACTATTTTGGGCGAAATAATTTTTTTGAGTAATAAAGAACTGTATGTTTATCTTTTTGTCTGCTCTGGCAGCCGTAATACCAATTTTAAGTTACCTGGTTTTACTCTGGGCGCTGGATAAATATGACAGGGAGCCTGCCAGGCTAATAGCATATAATTTTCTCTGGGGAGCAATAGGTTCAGTAATATTTGCCTCCATTGGAAGTTTTATACTTGAAAAGCAAATTGCTGTGGTCTTTAAGGCAAATACTGAATTAATTGGGCCCTTATTAGTAGCTCCTTTAGTTGAAGAGTCGACAAAAGGCATATTTTTACTTTTTACAATCAGCAGAAAGGAATTTGACAATATAACAGATGGATTGCTCTATGGGGCAGCAGTTGGCCTTGGATTTGGAATGACAGAGAATTTCCTATATTTTATTTTATATGGCACCAGTGTTAAGTCATGGATAGTTCTTGTTTTAGTAAGGTCTATGTTTTCAGCTGTTATGCACTGTATTTCAAGCGGAACACTTGGAGCTTTTCTGGCCATATCTAAATTTGGCAGAAAGTCAGAGCACTTTATCTTGCCAGCTATAGGATTATCACTTGCAATTTTAATACACTTTACATGGAATTTTACTGTTAAGGAAACTTTAACTATATTGCCGGGAGTATTATTTATTATTTTCGTTTCTTTGGTTTTTCTGACCGTGTTTTTATTTTCAATCTACAACGAGAAGAAAGTCATAATAAGCGAGCTTTCAGAGGAAACAGAATCAGATTTATTTCCCAAAGAGCATATTGAGATACTAGTTACACATAGAAGGCACCAAAAAGGTTGGATAGATGAAGGAATAAGGAAAGAGTATATAAAGACACTTATTACTCTAGCATTCAGGAAGTCACAATTTAAGAAGACCTCTGGTTCCAGACAGTTATTTTATGCAAACGAAGTAGAAAATTGTAGAATTTTAATAAAAGCATTGTTAAGTAATACCTATTAGTTAAATGTCAGTTAAGTCTTACATAATTGTAGTGCCGGCATCGCCAATTTTTAACAGAGAAATAGTCCCTGTCTTTGAGAATTTATCTCAGGCAGATTCTTCCCTGCTCTATTCGGCAATGTATCGTAATCACATGGATATGCTTTCAAAGCTGAAGGACTACAGTATAGTATATTGTTTTGATGAGAGGGATCGTGATTTTCTGCCAGAAGAATTTTCTGATGAATCTCTAGACAAACATTTTGTAAAGAGTAATGAAGTTTGGAAGGGAATGAGAAAGATCATTGCTGACAAAGTACACCAGGAATCCCCCAATATTCTTCTTTTATTCTCAAATTCTATTGCAATCACACCATCGGCAATAAGCAGATATTTTAATATTTTAAGTCACGATGACTATAATCTTCTTGTTGGAAGGTCATCCTCTGGAAAAATCGGGCTATTGGGATTAAATTATTACGAAGATAGACTAATGGAAGACTTTTCCTCATGTGATATAAATTATGATAATTTCCTTAGACACGCCGGCAAGCTGAACAGCTGTCTTTTTACTGTTGACAGTTTTTTAACTGTTGAAAACTTCGAGCATTTCAGAACCTTATATAAAATACTCTCAAAGAAAGAGAGCATTGAGTTCTGCTCTCATGAGATACATGAACTCTTTACACACCTTTTTATTGAATATAAGGAGCAGCTCTGAAATTGAAAAAAGTTGGAATCCTTGGCGGTACATTTGATCCTATCCATCATGGGCATTTAATTACGGCGCAGGCATTAGTTGAGTTGCGGAATCTGGAAAAGATAATATTTATTCCGTGCTATGTTTCACCCCATAAGACTTCACAGTATAACTCATCGGCAGCAGACAGGCTAAATATGGTCAGGCTCGCAGTCGAAGGAAACAAATACTTTGACTATTCTTCTCTTGAGGTTCTTCGGGAAGGAGTCTCATATACAGTAGACACTCTGCGGGACTTAAAGAAAAGCTATAATGAATTAGAACTGATCATAGGCTATGATAACCTTGAAAAGTTCAGTACCTGGAAGGAACCCGATGAACTCCTAAAGCTGGCAAAACTGGTTGTTATGCAAAGAGAGACAAAGAAAAGAGAATTACCAAAGGATAAGTATTACTATTCAGCTGATTTTGTAGAAACGCCCCAGATTGATATAAAAGCCACATTGATAAGAGAGAGGGTCAGAAATAACCTGCCAATTGACTTTCTTGTACCTGAAAAGATAAAAGAATATATTTTAAGAAATAACTTATATAAACTCTAAACTATCAGAGAAAAGGGCCTACCTATTTATTTAGTGGTGCCTTATTGATCAAAACTTTTTCATATGATTGACCAAAACTTTATCGACAGATTATTTAGCCTGGATAAGCGAACAGTCTCGCGGGCTATCACAATTGTAGAAACAGGAGATGAAAGATCCAGAGAGCTCCTGAAGAGTATTGCTCACAGGACGGGAAATGCCTATAGAATAGGCATTACGGGACCTCCGGGAGCGGGAAAAAGTACGCTTACAAATCAGCTAACCAAATATTTCAGAAAGCAAAACAAAACTGTAGCTATTATTGCTGTGGATCCTACAAGTCCATTTACTGGCGGGGCACTTCTGGGAGACCGTGTAAGAATGACAGAAATAGGAATGGATCCTGGTGTTTTTATTAGAAGCATGGCTACAAGAGGAAGTCTTGGAGGCTTAAGCAAAAGGACAATTGATGCAGCTGATATACTTGATGCGGCCGGATATGATTATATTCTCTTTGAGACTGTAGGAGTTGGACAGTCGGAGCTGGATATAGCACGCACGGCAGATACAACAATGGTAGTTCTTGTACCTGAATCGGGCGATTCCATACAAGCTATGAAAGCCGGACTTATGGAAATAGCCGATCTTTTCGTAATGAACAAAAGTGACCGCCCGGGTGCAGATAACGCTATTATTTCTTTACAGACAAGTTTAATGATGCGCAGTCATGATGAAACAAGCTGGCTGCCTTCAATAGTTAAATCAATTGCAACAAGCAATACAGGCATTGACTCAATAATCCAGGCGATAAACAATCACCAGGCATATCTTCTTAATCAAAATATTTTACAAAAAAAGAGGGAATTAAATTCAAAGATAAGGATCAAGGAGATAGTTGAGACACAGATAAGAGAGGAGCTTTGGAGCAGGGCACGCGAAGTATCTCTTAACAATTCCCTGGAAAAAGTTGTTTTAGGGCATTTATCTCCTTATCATATAGCAGAGGAACTAATTAATAACTATAAAAGTGAGTTTGAATAAGGCATTTATGTTTTTGAATACGTAAAATATAAGAATATCTCTTGCGCTCAACCAAAGCATATAAAGGAGGGAAAAGATGGGCGAGCAGGAAATTCCGTTTAATTTTGAACTTACAGAGGAACAGTCTGCAATTCGTGATACTATACGCGATTTTGCAGAAAGAAATATACGTCCGAATGTAATGAAGTTTGATGAATCCCAGGAGCACCCCGAATCTGTTTTCAGAATGCTTTCCGAACTTGGATTCCTGGGAATACTTGTACCAGAAAAATATAGTGGTGCAGGTTTAGGCTACGTTGAATATGCTCTTGTAGTTGAGGAACTGGCAAGAGTGGACCCCTCGATCGCCCTTTCAGTTGCAGCACACAATGGGCTATGCACAAACCATATAAATCTTTTCGCAAATGAGGCTCAAAAGGAAATATATCTGCCTGATCTGGCTTCGGGCAGAAAACTTGGGGCCTGGGGGCTAACAGAACCATCTTCAGGAAGTGATGCTGCCGGAATGCAGACTACCGCTACAAAAAAGGACAATTACTATATTCTTAATGGAACAAAGAACTTCATTACAAACGGTGGCGTAGGACAGACCGCCGTTGTAATGGCCATTACAGATAAATCCAAGGGGAAAAAAGGTATATCAGCCTTTATATTAGAAAAAGGCTTAAAAGGCTTTTCAGTCGGGAAAAAGGAAAATAAACTTGGCATGAGGGCAAGCGAGACAGTTCAGCTTGTTTTCGATAACTGCCGCGTTCCTGAGGAAAATCTTATTGGAAATGAAGGAGAAGGCCTAATTCAGGCTTTGACCATATTAGAAGGCGGAAGGATCTCAATTGCAGCCTTAAGCGTGGGTTTGGCTCAGGGGTGCATTGAAACTTCACTTAGCTATGCAAAACAAAGAAAACAGTTTGGAAAGCCGATCTCTGAATTCCAGGCCATACAGTTTAAGCTTGCAGATATGGCAACTGATATAAGTGCTGCAAGGCTACTTACCTACCATGCAGCCACAAAAAAAGACAAAGGCAAAAAGATTGCAAAAGAAGCTTCAATGGCAAAACTTTTTGCAAGTGAGATAGCCACAAAGGCATCGGGCGAAGCTGTTCAGATACTTGGTGGGTATGGTTTTGTCAAGGATTACCCTGTTGAAAAGTTTTACCGTGATGTTAAACTGCTGACCATAGGTGAAGGGACCTCTGAAATACAAAGGTCAATTATTGCAAAGCACCTGCTAATGGATGAATAAGCAACAGTAAAGTAAAACAATCTAAAGAAAAGTCTGATGAAAAAAATCGGTTCAGCGGCTGTATTAAATGAAACCTATCTTCAAAGAGAAGATGCATATAAAAATCACATCAGAAAACTAAATGCCGTAAAAGACAAAGCAAAGCTAGGAGGAGGCGCAAAAGCCATTGAAGCCCATAAGTCAAAAGGAAAACTTACAGCAAGAGAGAGAATAGACAGGCTGATAGACAGCGGATCGAAGTTTTGTGAAATAGGTATACTAGCCGGCAGCGGAATGTATCATGAATATGGAGGTGCCCCTGCTGCCGGAACGGTAATGGGAATAGGTTATGTTAGCGGCAGGCAATGCATGATCGTAGCTAATGATGCCACTGTAAAGGCTGGGGCATGGTTCCCCATAACGGCAAAGAAAAACATACGTGCGCAGGAAATAAGCATGGAAAACCATCTTCCAATTATTTACCTGGTAGATAGTGCTGGTGTTTTCCTGCCGCTCCAGGAGGAGATATTTCCAGATAAAGAACACTTCGGAAGAATATTCCGCAACAATGCAATTATGTCATCCATGGGCATTCCTCAGGTAGCAGCAATAATGGGGCCTTGTGTAGCAGGCGGAGCATACCTTCCAATTATGAGCGATGAAGCCTTAATTGTTGAAGGCGAAGGATCTGTCTTTCTTGCCGGCAGTCACCTGGTTAAAGCTGCAATTGGAGAAGTAATTGACAATGACTCTCTTGGAGGAGCTAAAGTACAGTCAAATGTCTCTGGCGTTACAGACTATATAATGAAGTCAGACGATGAGTGCCTGCAGCAGATAAGGAGTCTTGTTGATAAGTTCGGCAGAAGCCCAAAAGCGGGATTTAATAGGATTGAAAGCCATCCCCCACTCTACTCCCCAAAGGAGCTCTATGGAATTCTTCCAGAAGATACACTAAAGTCCTACAGTACATATGAGGTTTTAGCACGCATTGTCGATAACTCAGAGATAGATGAATACAAGTCAGGTTATGGGAAATCGATCATCACAGCCTACGGCAGGATAGATGGCTGGGCAGTTGGCATAGTTGCAAATCAACGCAGCATTATAAAATCAGAAACAGGTGAAATGCAGATCGGAGGAGTAATATATTCAGATAGCGCAGACAAAGCTGCAAGGTTTATTATGAACTGTAATCAAAGAAAGATCCCTCTTGTATTTCTTCAGGATGTAACAGGTTTTATGGTCGGCAGCAGAGCCGAGCATGGGGGGATAATAAAGGATGGAGCTAAAATGGTAAATGCCGTTGCAAATTCAATTGTACCCAAAATTACTATCATAACCGGCAATAGCTTTGGAGCCGGAAATTACGCAATGTGCGGCAAGGCATATGATCCAAGATTTATCTTTGCATATCCGAATGCAAGGATAGCTGTTATGGGAGGCTCTCAGGCAAGCAGTACGCTTCTTTCAATTAAAATAAAGCAGCTGGAAAAAGAGGGAAAAACTCCTAATGAAATGCAAACAAAAAAGCTAAAGGAAGAAATTGAAAAGTCATACGATGAAAAAAGCCTGCCCTCTTATGCTGCAGCCAGGCTGTGGGTAGATGAGGTAATTGATCCCTGTTTAACCCGGGATTATATATCGATGGCCATTTCTGCAGCCGACAATAACCCTGAGTTTCCAAAATTCAATGTTGGCGTTATACAGACATGAAGCTTTTTTTTGCAGTCAAGCCATACGTCTTAACTCTTTTACTTTAAATATGTTAGCTAATTTATTTAACTATTTGTATGACAGGTTTTACTTAACTGTTTTATTTACAATACCTATTAGCCTATTCTTCTTATCTTGAAAAAGAAACTCATCTTTAAGTCTCCCAATATTTAATTACAGATCATGTCTTAACTTATTATAAAACAAGCAGCTTACAGGATAAGGCTAATATTCTTCATAAGTACTTTCTTTTATTATATTAGAGTTAAAAAAGTAACAAAGGTTAGAAAACTTCAATTAAAAATCCACCTTAAAGAATGGCACTTTCTCATAGTTTCGGTTGTATATTATTTATAAAATAAAGATATTATGATCGCCTTTCTAAAGGGGATAGATGAGCAAATTTAATAGCGTAATAGTTATAATTTTTATATCGTTTTTTTCTTCTTTTCAGATGCATGCGCAGGTCACAAAACTTGGTAGGGCTGTAAGCTACTTATCTGGTTTTATCGCCTCAGACTATTTTCATACTCTGGGAAAAAGCAACAGCGATCTTGCGCTTGTAGACACATTATATCTGAGAGCATTAAAGTATAACGATGGCGATCATGCAGAAGCTTTGCTGGATCTGGCTTTTGCAACGGTGCCTTTTAACAAAATTCCGGCAGTAATTCCTGTCCTTAAGTGGCATGTAAACGTACCGCTTCCGGCAGTAAATGATTCGTTATTCAGGGTCAAAAACAGGAACTTACCCCGTGAATTTTTATATGACTCCCCTATCGATGACTATGGGGATAAGGACAAATTAGCCCATTTCTTCGGCAGTGCTTATCTGTCAAATGTATCGAGGTTTTTTGATTTTACGGAAATAATTGGCATTTTTGTAGAAGAGTTCGAGTCGAAATTTTACGTTCAGTCGTCGGTTGACCCAAGAGATTTATTTGCTGATCATCTCGGTGAACTATTCGGAAAAGCCATAAAAAAGAATAAACAAATACTTCCTTCTGAAGTTTTAATAATATATCCACTAACTTATTTCAGATACAACCTATGAGTTCGATTTTTGTAATTGATGATGAAAGAGAGATATGCGAAAGCATAAAGATGATTTTAGAATATGAGGACTATCAGGTAGACTATTCGACAAACAGCCCTCAGGGATTGGAAAAGCTTGAAACAGGCAGCTACAATGTATTACTTCTGGATATACAAATGCCTGATATGAACGGATTTGAAGTCTTAAATAAGATAAGAGAAAATAATATTGATATAAGTGTTATTGTTATCTCTGCTTTCAGCAGCCTTGAAAATGCCGTAAAAGCTACAAAGCTTGGCGCATTTGACTTCATTGAAAAGCCCATTGACCGTGACAAGCTTCTTTTGAGCGTAAGGAACGCATTAAACCAGAATAAGCTTATAAAGGAAAATAAAGAGCTAAGGAGTTCGATCTCTGTAAACGATGGGATTGTAGGGCGCAGCAGTGCCATACAAAATATACTAAACCTGGTCTCCAGGGTTGCAAAGACAGATGCAAGGGTCCTTATTTGCGGAGAAAACGGTACGGGCAAGGAATTAGTAGCAAGAGAAATACACAAACAAAGCCAGAGAGCAGACCAAAAGTTTGTAGAGGTTAACTGCGCTGCAATCCCGAATGAACTAATTGAATCTGAGCTTTTTGGGCATGAGAAGGGCTCTTTTACAGGTGCCATGCAGATGAGGATTGGAAAGTTCGAGCTTGCAAACAAAGGTACACTTTTTCTTGATGAGATCGGCGATATGAGTCTTCAGGCTCAGGCAAAGGTTCTAAGAGCAATTGAGGACTGCAAGATTGAAAGGGTTGGCGGAAATAAAAAGATCGAGGTAGATGTAAGAATAGTATCTGCTACGAATAAAAACTTGAAGGAAGAGATTGAAAAGGGAAACTTCAGAGAAGATCTTTACCACAGGTTAAATGTAATTCCTGTTACAATTCCGCCTTTAAGAGACAGGATTGAGGATATTCCCCTTTTAGTTGAACATTTTGTCAAGGACATCTGCACAAAGTATAAAATGCCAGAGATATCTTTTACTGAAAGTGCAATAAAGGCGCTTCAGAATCAGGCCTGGACTGGAAACATAAGAGAGCTTAGAAATTTCATTGAAAGGATCATTATTATGATCCCAGGCAAAGAGATCAAGGATAAAGATATTTATAGCCTTATACCGCCTCATGCATCCAATATGGAAGATATTTTAAGTATAAACAATTCCTTCCAGGATTTTAAGGAAAAGGCAGAAAAGGCATTTATCTTAAAACAGCTTGAAGCAAACAACTGGAATGTAAGTAAAACAGCCGAACTTCTTGACATTCAAAGAAGCCACCTTTATGCTAAGATAAAGAAATATGACCTTGAAAAAGGGAAAGAATAGACACCAGATAAGTCAGAGAAGAATAATTAAAGCTATAAAAAGCATTAAATAAAAGAAACAAAGAAGAGAAATCTATGGGAGAAACAATCTTTTCAAAGATTATTCGCAAAGAGATCCCGGCCAAGGTAGTCTATGAGACTGAGCACGTGTTGGCCTTCAGGGATATCAATCCTCAAGCCCCTGTACATGTTCTTATTATTCCCAAATCAGATATAGCCGATGCTACAGAGATTATAGGAAGCAGGCATGCCGAGCTATTAGGAGAATTATTCGATGCTGCAAATGAGGTAGCAAAGCTGGAAGGTCTTGAGAAAAAAGGCTTCAGGCTTGTAATTAACAGTGGAACTGACAGCGGTCAGGAAGTACCTCATCTTCACATTCACCTTTTAGGCGGAAGAAAGATGAACTGGCCTCCGGGCTGATCTTTTGAAAGGCTAATTAAGAATTAGTAAAAAAAAGGCGAAAGATCTTAATCCCTCGCCTTTTTCTTTTTCATGTAAAATGTATTTTATTTCTTTAATGCCTTATCTGCAATATCAGTTCTATAATAAATATTATCAAAATGGATCTTCTTTAATGCTTCATAGGCCTTTGCTTTGCAGAGCGCCAGGTCGTTTTCTTTAACTACAGCTGTTACGCCTAAGACGCGCCCTCCGCTACTTACGACCTTACCTTTCACCTTTTTTGTTCCGGCGTGAAATACAAGTATATCATTTCCAGAGGCATCATCAAGTCCTGTAATTTCCAAACCTTTTTCGTATTTATCGGGATATCCCTTTGATGCTGCAACTATGCATATGGCGGCTCCTCCGGAATAGATAACAGAAGCTTTATCAATCTTACCAATAGAGGCCGAATAAAGCAGCTGCAGGAAATTTCCATCTAGTAGAGGCAGAACAGCCTGCGTTTCAGGGTCACCAAAGCGGCAGTTAAATTCAACGACCTTTGGCCCATCTGAAGTAAGCATTAGTCCAACATATAAGCACCCTACGAAGGTTCTTCCTTCTTTTTTCAAAGCCTGCAGTACAGGGGCAGTAATAGTTTCATCAATTTCTGCCTGAATCTCGGGAGTTACAATCGGAGCTGGTGCATATGCGCCCATACCGCCTGTATTTTTACCCTGATCATTATTGCCAATTCTTTTATGGTCCTGCGCAGCAGGAAGAGAAATAAAATTTTCTCCGTCTGTAATTGCAAAGACAGAAGCTTCCTGCCCCACCATAAATTCCTCGACTACTACAGTAGAGCCAGATAAGCCGAAGGCTTCATCTTCAAAACAATCTTTTAGGGCTTCTTTTGCCTCAACATTATTCTGACAGATCAGGACTCCCTTTCCTGCAGCAAGACCCGAGGCCTTAATAACTAGAGGATAAGCTGCAGATTCAATATAATCCAAAGCCTGGCTATAGCAAGATTTTTCAAATATCTTAAAACCGGCTGTAGGGATATTATACTTTTGCATTAAATCCTTTGCAAAAGCTTTATTCCCTTCTATTTCTGCTGCAAGTTTATCTGGCCCGAAGACATTAATATTATTTTCTCTTAGTACATCGGCCATAGCGTTAACAAGAGGGATCTCAGGGCCAATTACAACCAGGTCGATTGCATTAGACTTACAGAAATCAACTATAGCCTGGTTATCCATTATATCAATATCGACATTTATTCCCAGGTTCTCTGTACCAGGATTTCCGGGAAGAATAAAAAGCTTATTTAGTCCGTGGCTATGTTTAATTTTGTATGCAATTGCATTTTCTCTTCCACCGGAACCAATAACGACAACATTCATCAGACGGCCTTCATATAAAATTGGAAACTCTTTGTGAGTTGTTCAGTAAGAACATCAATTCGGTGTTTTTGAACAAAGTCTTCATTTGCCTGAGGCAAACTGCCGGCTCTGTACATACTATGAACTTTCAAGATCGCATTTTTTATTTGCTCAATGTCATCGGGTTCAGTAACAAAGGCAGCTCCATATTCCTGTGCTGCAATTTTAGCTGCACCGTCCGGTACGCAAGCAATTACAGGTTTACGCGATCCGAAATATTCGAATAATTTTCCCGTTGAGATAGAATCAGAGCTTTTACCCCTTCCGATCATCATCCAGAGCACATCGCTCGAGACAATACGCCTTATAGTTTCCTTGTGCTCAAGGTAGCCATAATCTTTAACATAAGCCTGAAGATTAAGTTTATCTATAAGTCTTTTATTTTCCTTTCTCAGGTGGCCAATAAAATGAAGCTCAATATTCTCAGCAATATCTGGCCTTTCATAGGTGAGTTTCTTAAAAGCCTGAAGGAAATACTTTGGAGTAATATTTTCATAAAACAGTCCCGTATAAGTAAGGCGCATTTTATTGTTGGCCTTTGGAATCGGCACAGCTGAACTAAAGTCCTCCTCGTCGAATCCATGCGGGAGAATAAGTATGTCTTCAAATGTAAGGAACTGAAAAGTACTTAAGAGTCTTTCCTTAATTTTCCTGTTTATAGTAACTACCTTATCTGCAACCTTAAGAGCTTTATATTCCATTCTCTTATGAAGCACTCTGTGATAAGGTGTAAGGTTAAATGCGAACTGATTTCCAGTCCACAGGTCCCTATAATCTACAAAGAGGGATATATCGAATTCTTTGCTTAGTTTTGCAGCTAGCGTAAAAGAGGAAAATGGAGGAATTGAGACACATATAATGTCGAATTCCTCTTTCTCCAAAAGCTCTTTGGCTGCAGAATAAGCTTTATTTGCCCAGGCAACTTTATTATCGGGGATAAAAAATGTTTTGCTGACCCTGCTAAAGAATCTTCTCATGAATTCAGGGGGAATATTCCTGGTTTTTTTATTGCTGAGAGCAGTATCAGAATTCTTAGCATCAGTTCTAATGACTCTTATGTTAAAATCCTCTACTTCCTTAAGTAGAGAGTTATCATGAGAAAAATAGCCTGGCTGACTAGTTGTAATAACAGTCGGTTCCCAGTTATATTTTTTCATGTATTTAATAAATTTAACAGTCCTTTGAACACCGCTAAGACCCATTGGGGGAAAATAATAAGCAATTACCAGTACTTTGAACATTGTATCCTATATAAATTTTCCAGAATTTTTACCCACATTTACTATAAATGTAGGCAATTTACACAAAAGATTAAAACTAATTTACAATAATTTATGAATGATAATTAGGAGACTCATCCGTTATAATAACATCGTGCGGATGACTTTCTCTAAGTCCAGCAAGTGACATCTTGACAAACTGAGCATTCTCTTTGAGTTCTTCGATATTTTTTGTACCGCAGTAGCCCATAGCAGCCCTTAGGCCGCCTATAAACTGATAGATTGTATTGGACAAAGGGCCCTTAAATGGGACTCTTCCTTCAACACCTTCAGGTACAAGTTTCTTTATATCATCCTCAGCATCCTGGAAGTAACGGTCGCCGCTTCCCTTTTTCATTGCGCTCAGTGAGCCCATACCGCGATAGACCTTGAAGCTTCTTCCTTCAAAAAGTACTGTCTCGCCCGGAGTTTCTTCGACGCCTGCAAACATACCACCAATCATTACAGTATCTGCTCCGGCAGCCAAAGCCTTTGGAACATCGCCGGTTTGTTTAATACCGCCATCGGCGATAATTGGAATGCCTTTACCTTTTATTTCATTATAGACATTCATTACAGCGCTTATCTGCGGAACGCCCACACCTGCAACAACTCTTGTTGTACAGATAGAACCAGGTCCAATGCCGACCTTAACTGCATTAACACCTGCTGCTATAAGATCCTTAGCAGCTTCACCTGTGGCAATATTACCTGCAATTATCTGAGCATATTTGAATTTCTTTCTAAGTTCTTTAATTGTCTTAATAACTCCCTGTGAGTGGCCATGGGCTGTATCAACAACAATTACGTCAGCTCCGGCATTAAGCAAAGCTTCTGCTCTTTCAATAGTATCATGAGTAACACCAACGCCGCCGCCGACTCTTAACCTTCCATGTTCATCTTTGCAAGCTATAGGAAATTTCTTTTTCTTCTGTATATCTTTAAATGTAATAAGACCTTTAAGGTAACCTTTTTCATCAACTATAGGAAGTTTTTCTATCTTATATGTCTGAAGGATCTTTTCTGCTTTTTCGAGGTCTGTTCCAACAGGAGCAGTAACAAGGTTTTCTGAAGTCATTATATCCTTTACCTGGAGCTTAATGTTTGGTTCAAATCTTAAGTCCCTGTTGGTAAGTATACCAATTAGTTTTCCTTCTTTATCTACAATTGGAATACCTGAGATATGGTATTTATTCATAAGTTCGAGAGCATCTTCAACCATTTTATCAGCAGCAAGAGTAATAGGGTTTCTAATCATACCGCTTTCAGAACGTTTAACTCGATCAATCTCTCCGGCTTGTTGTTCAATTGACATATTCTTGTGAATAATACCAATACCTCCCTGAACAGCCATTGCAATTGCCATTTGAGATTCTGTAACCGTATCCATAGCAGCAGAAAGGAAAGGGATATTCAGTTTGATTTCAGGTGTCAGAAATGTACTAATTTCAACTTCCCTAGGAAGCACTGATGATTTTGCTGGTACTAAAAGAATATCATCAAATGTCAAACCATCAAATATGATTTTGTCTTTATTCATCTATTCCTCTGTTTAATTAAAAAGACCACCTGAGGTGGCCTTACTTAGATTGATTATTTATTCAAAAGCAGAAAAGCCCGTTATATCCTCTCCAATAATAAGAGTGTGCATCTCATGAGTACCCTCATAGGTTTTCACAGATTCCAGGTTAGCCGCATGGCGCATAACAGGGTACTCATCTAATATTCCATTTGCTCCCAAGATCTCTCTTGATATCCTTGCAATTTCCAGAGCTTTTTCACAGTTATTTCGTTTAGCCATAGAGACCTGTGTATGTTTAAGCGTACCTTTATCTTTCATTCTGCCAAGACTTAAGTTCATAAGCTGGGCTTTTGTAATTTCCGTCAGGATATAAACAAGTTTTTCCTGTGTCATCTGGTAAGCAGCAATTGGTTTTCCGAACTGAATTCTTGATTTAGAATAGTTAAGAGCTGCTTCATAGCAGGCCATCATTGCCCCGACAACACCCCAGGCTATTCCATATCTTGCCTGGTTAAGGCACATCAAAGGAGATTTTAGACCCGAAGCCGCTGGAAGGCGGTTTTCCTCCGGGATAAAAACATCCTCAAAAACAAGCTCAGAAGTAACAGAAGCCTTCAAAGAATGCTTCCCCTTCATCTCGGGAGCACTAAAGCCCGGCATTCCTTTTTCAACCAAAAATCCATTTATCTGTCCATCTAATTTAGCCCAAACAACAGCAACATCAGCTATGGTACCGTTAGTGATCCACATCTTAGCTCCGCTTAGCTTATAGCCTCCCTGTACAACTTCAGCTCTGCTAAGCATGCCTGCAGGATTAGAACCAAAATCGGGTTCAGTAAGACCGAAGCAACCAATTTTATTGCCAGAGGCTAATTCAGGGAGCCATTTTTCTTTTTGCTGCTGACTACCGAAGGTGAAAATGGGGTACATAACCAGAGCACTTTGTACTGAAGCAAAACTGCGGATACTGCTGTCACCACGTTCCAGTTCCTGCATCATAAGACCGTATGAAACATTATTCAGACCGGCACAGCCATATTCCTGAGGCAAAGTTGCCCCGAAGACTCCCAATTCCCCCATCTTCGAAATAAGCTGTCGTGGAAACTCAGACCTACGGTTATACTGCTCAATGATCGGAATGACCTCAGCAGATACAAACTCTCTTACAGAGTCCCGAACCAGTAGTTCCTCCTCTGAAAGAAGGCTACAGGTATCGAAGTAATCCACGCCGGTGAACTTTTCCATAATGTAATAAAACTTTGAAATTTAGATTGTTTAAAATAATTAAATAGACCCCAGTAAAGCAAACCAATAGTGAGTTATTTTTAAATATTGTTAAGGCAAACGCATTCAAATATCCAGGCGGTCAAGAACCGTTTTAATTAAATCGTAATTAAATCCCTTTGAGGCAAGAAAAGAATACAGGCGCTGATTTAGTTTCATTTTGTCCAAATTCCTGCCCTTTAACGAAGAAAGCTTCTTTTCTGCCAGTTTAAGTGCATTTTCGGTCTCATCTGAGGCGGAATTTTCGCTTAGTATCCGTTCAATTATATCCTGGGAGACCCCTTTTTCTCTTAGTTCCAGTTTAATTCGGCTTAAGCCAAGCATCTTCTTCTTTAATTTTTCTTCGCTATATTCCCTGGCAAATCTCTCATCATCCAGATAAAGGTTACTTAGCAGGTCATCAAGCACTTGTTTGATCAAAGCTTTGTCATATTTTCTTGAAGCAAGTTTTCTTTCAAGCTCTTTATAGGAGTGAAGCCTTCGGCCAAGAATCCTGTAGGCAGATTCCTTAATATAGAAAAGCTGATTTTGGCGAATTACATCTGCGATATCATTTTCTGAGATCTCATCCCCTTTTCTGAAGCCATTTTTAAGGAAAACCTCATAGCGAAGAATTATCTTCTGGTCGTTGTCCAGAAGCATATGCACATTATCTTTAATTTTGTTTATGGATCTAATTATCATGTTAAAAAAGTTAAATTTGCTCCAAGAGATAAATAGTACGCGCTACAATCGACTAGATACAGAAAGTCCCGGAGAAAATGGCCGGGACTTAATTTATTAGCTTATTTTTTCTTTTCTTTTACAGGGGCAGCTTCCTCAAGGACAGGTTCAGCTGAAGCCTGGTCATCTTTTATCATACCCAGCTTCTTTTTGACCTCTGAGGTAAGCCTATCATAAAACTCAGTAGACTCGACAAGTTTCTGCCTAAACTGCTCTCTTCCCTGGAAGCGGTCCTCTCCGTAAGTAAACCAAGCGCCGCCTTTTTTGACTATACCGAAATTAACCGCAAGATCAAGAACATCACCAGTCTTGCTGATGCCTTCATTGTAAAGTATATCAAATTCCACCTCTTTAAAAGGAGGAGCGACCTTACTTTTAACAATTTTGACCTTAGTACGGTTACCGATTACATCGTTACCTTCCTTAATAGCAGCTATTCTTCTTATATCCAATCTGACAGAAGCATAGAATTTAAGAGCATTTCCGCCTGTTGTCGTCTCAGGATTTCCGAACATAACACCTATCTTGCTTCTTAACTGGTTTGTAAAGATGACAGTGGTTTTAGATCTGGAAATAGCACCTGTTAGTTTTCTTAAAGCCTGCGACATAAGTCTAGCCTGGACAGCCATATGAGCATCGCCCATTTCACCCTCAATTTCAGCTCTTGGAACCAAGGCTGCAACTGAGTCGATAACAATAACATCAAGTGCATTGCTTCTTACCAGAGTATCGACTATATCAAGGGCCTGCTCGCCATAGTCGGGTTGTGAAAGGAGCAGATTAGCAACATCGAC
Source organism: Bacteroidota bacterium (assembly GCA_030706145.1). Classification (GTDB taxonomy): domain Bacteria; phylum Bacteroidota; class Ignavibacteria; order Ignavibacteriales; family SURF-24; genus JAUZPB01. Next base: position 1,477 of record JAUZPB010000089.1, on the reverse strand, counting down.
ATTAAGTCTTTTTGCGTAATTTATATCCAGAGCGTGCTCAGCATCGATAAAGGCAGCAAGTCCGCCTGCTTTCTGAGCTTCCGCAATAATATGAAGACAAACAGTGGTTTTTCCCGATGATTCTGGTCCATAGATCTCAATAATTCTGCCTCTTGGCACGCCGCCTATTCCGAGAGCATAATCAAGTGAAATAGAGCCGGTAGGAATGGATTCTACCTGAGCAATTGCTCCATCGCCAAGTTTCATAATTGAGCCTTTTCCATAGGCCTTTTCGATAGTGGCTATAGAATCATTGAGTACTTTGATCTTTTCATCTTTTTCACTGGCCATTTATTCCTCCGATTGTATTAAATTAAAACTTTTTAAGTCAGCATATATAGAGCCCTGAGGAGACAATTTGCTCTTTACAAGTGAAATTTCTCTAGCCTTAAATTCTCTTGGCGGGAGCTTAAAGTTCTTGAAAGAAGATACAAACTCAGGGTCTGGTTCATATTTTATACGTAAAAGTGTTATATGCGGTTTAAAGTTCCGGCCTTCAGGTTCGAAACCGAGTTTTTGAAGGTCAGAATTTAGTCTCTTAACTATCTCAAAAAGCTGCCCTTCTACCTTAAGTCCAACCCATAAAATTCTGGGTAAAAAGAAGCCGAATCTATCGTACTGGCAGTTAATTTCTTTGTAGTTTTCTGAGATTTCTTTCAGAATTTCAAGAATTTCCTCATTTTTTGATTCCTGAGTATCACCCAGAAATTTTAGTGTAAGATGAAGTTTCTCAACAGGTTCCCATTTCATGCCCTTAGGCAGAGCGCAGACTGAATCGCGAATAGAAGCTATCTCATCGCGTATCTCATCTGGCAGCTTCAGAGCTATAAAAAGCCTATTCGTCGTCATAGGAAATTCCAAGTAAGTGACGCCTTAAAAGGTCCAGTGCAGCCTGTGCGGCTCTGTCCTTATTTAAAAGTCTATCTTCGCTGAACTGAAATCTTTTAGCCGAGCAGACCACATCATCGCATATACCAATATAAACTAGTCCAACCGGTTTTTCTTTTGTTGCACCGCCCGGGCCAAGTATACCTGTAACAGAAAGGCCAATGTCTGTTCCACTGGTTGCCTTTATACCTTCTGCCATTTGGCGGGCAACCTCAAGGCTTACAGCTCCATACTGAGCAATTGTATCTTCATTTACCTTCAGTAGTTCAACTTTAGCAGCATTGCTGTATGAAACAATACCGCGTTCAAAAAACGTGCTGCTTCCGGCAATATTTGTAATTCTGTTTGCTATTAGTCCGCCCGTGCATGATTCTGCAATAGACAAAGTAAGGCCGCGCTCGCTTAATAGTCTTGCAATAACGCTCTCAAGGGTTTCATCCTCTGTTCCAAATATATATCTTCCAACCAAAGTACGTATTTTCTGTTCGATCTCGCTAAGTTTATCTATGCTGGCTTCTTCTGTATTTTCCTCGACTGTAATTCTCATTTT
>JAUZPB010000088.1 GCA_030706145.1 Bacteroidota bacterium | reverse complement strand
TTTTGCAGGTTAACAGTAAGACGGCTCAGGTCTTCTGCAGCCCTTGCTATCTGATGTGCATTTGATGAATATTCCTGCGTGATCTGACTAATAGATTCAACGTTTGAACTGATCTTTTCAGATACTACAGATTGTTCCTGTGAAGCTTGTGCTACATTAGAAACTATACTTACAACTTTCTCAGCACCTAAGATCATCTGCTTTAATGATTCTCCTGCCTTGTCTGCAAGCTGCTTCCCATTTTCTACTTCTTTTTTGCCAAGCTGCATAGATGTGACGGCATCGGCGGTATCTTTCTGTATTTGTTTAATTGTATCAGATATTTCTTTCGTAGCCTTTGTTGTTCTTTCTGCAAGCTTGCGGACTTCATCTGCGACAACAGCAAAGCCGCGCCCCTGCTCGCCAGCCCTTGCTGCCTCAATTGCAGCATTAAGAGCAAGAAGGTTTGTCTGGTCTGCAATATCATCTATTACCTGAATAATTTCCCCAATCTGGCTGCTGCTTTTTCCAAGAGCTTCAACAGTTTCAGCTGAACGTTCAACAACTTCGGATATCCTTATCATACCGCTTATTGTATTTTCTACGACCAGGCCGCCTTCTCTTGCCAGATTTCCTGCTTCTTTTGCTGTCTGCGCTGCCATTTGCGCGTTTTTTGTGTTGTTCAGAATTGTTCCTGTCATCTGTTCAACAGCACTTGCAATTTCTGCACTCTGCTGTGTCTGGTCCTGTGCACCTGCTGCCATCTCCTCAGTACCCGAAGAAATTTCGTGGCTTGCACTTGCTGTGGCCTGAATTGCAGAATAAAGTTCTAAGATAAGGTCGTGAATATTTCCTACAGACAGGTTGAATTGTCTGAATATCCTTCCCATTTCATCTTCTTTATCGGAACTAGTGCTAATCGTAAGGTCACCAGAGGCAAACTTGTTCATTAGCTCAAGGAGTGTCTGACTGCTCTTCTCATAATAAGCTTTTTGAGAAAGTGTCTGTGAGTTGATCTTTTCAAGTTCTTTTGATGAATTTTCTGCTACCTGTGTCTTATTTTTTATCTCTTCAACAGAGGTGGAAATGTTTTTTATCATTTTGTTAAAAGATTTTCCAAGACTCCCAAGTTCGTCATTGCTGTTAAGATTTACATTTACTGAAAGATCACCACCTGCAACCTTTTTTGCAGCTTCATCTAGTAATTTAATATGCTTTGAAAGCATATAGGTGAAAAAATAGCTTATGATCAAAGCTAGTGCTATTACAATGAAAAGTGGTATTATAAGCTTATCCTCAAGCTCAGAAGCCTGTTCCTTTACATTGTCCACATAAATGCCTGTTGCAACTATCCAGCCCCAAGGTTCAAAGAGCTTTACATAAGTAATTTTAGGAAGGGGGTCTTTTTCGCCAGGCTTTATCTGTCTGTAGCTAACAAAACCTTCTCCTTTTTCTTTTGCGACTGATAGAAATTCCCTGTACATCCTTTTTCCATCTGCATCTTTTAATTCAGCTACGCTAGATCCAACGAGATTTTGCCTTATTGGATTTGCTATAAGCTTAAGGTCAAGGTCACTTATGAAAAAGTACTGTTTCTTATCATATCGTATCATGTTTATTTGCCGTATGGCCGAACTGCGCGCCTGCTCTTCTGTCATCTGACCTGCCCTTACCAGGCTTTCATTGCTTTCAATTATGCCGTAGGCCACTTCAACAAGATGTTTTATCTTTTGCTGGTTTTCTAAAAGGAGTCTTTCTTGTATTGTAGGAAGGAAATGGAAATAAAAGATGAGTAAAATTGGAATAATTACAAGAAATATCGTTCCCATCAGTTTTACAAATATTTTCAAATCCTTGATCTTCTTAAGTATCATTAAATTCCCCATTAAATCTTTGCGTGTAAATAATCAGTAAGTTATTATCGAAAACGGGGAATGAATATTTATAGATGGAAAATATTAAATATTGTAAAATATAATGGAGTGTGCAGCTTATATGACAGGCCGCACACGATTTGTATTAAAATTATGGGCATAAAGAAAGTAAAATAGCTATTACTTCCTTTTTTTTACCGCAAATATCTATAATTCCTGAAGGAGTATATCTTCTATAAGTTTAATAGAGCTTTGAATATATTGTGGACATTTTATCTTGGTAAGTCCCGATTCTTTTACTTTTTCAAATTCTTCGGGGATGGACATATCATAACCAAGCAGATCCTTACAACTGATAGAACCATGAAGAGCCTTAAATTTTGCTGCAAATTCCTCTACTAACGCATAGGTCTTTTCTTTTGATTCTTTATCATCAGCCTTAAACTGCCCTTTTTTTAGCCCAATAAGCATAAAAGCTCCTGTTACGGCACCGCAGGTCTGCCCTGTATGGCCCATTCCTCCACCGAAGGAGCATGCAATTTTAAGGGCTGTTTCCTTATCAAGCCCAAGCTGCTCGCAAAAAGTTGAGAAAACTGACTGCGCGCAGTTAAAGCCTCCTGTGGTAAATGTATTTAATGCCTCGTCTGACTTATTCATACTTTTGATCCTTTATTGTCTTTGTTCACAAAATAATTTTAGTTTGGACAAACCTTTTTCCATTTCAGGTCCAAGCATACCATCTAGCAAAAGGCCGTAATATCTGCCTGCAGGATAAGATAGATCTCCCTGATCAGCCCATGTAAGTTTTGTACCTTTTTTTACAGAAGTAAAAATCCAAAAGTCATTTGACTGCAAAAGATCGGCTCTCGACAATTTAAGCTTGCTGCTTATGAACTTGTTAAGAGAAACCTCTTCAAGCTCAATACTTCCAGATGCTATCTGCGTTCCTAGCCATGTCATCTTATGCCCGGCAGTTCTTGGACTGCCACTAAAAGTATACCTAGCAGACAGATCGCTCATAACCAGTGAATTCCATTTACTCCAGGTCGTCAGATCTGCTACGTTTGAATATACAGTTTCTATGGGGCAGTATATTACAATTGAGCGCTCCACTCTGTATTGGGGTGGCAGGAAAAGAGAAGTGACAAGAAAAAGTGCAATAACAATTAAAACGGCACTTCCAATCCATTTATATGCTCTCATGACTTAGAACTCCTTTCGGTTATAAAAATAAATTCCCGGAAAAACAGAAGCTCTAAAGAAAACAGAATCTCAAAAAAAACAGAACTGTGTGAAACCTTATGGATGAACTTATAAAAAAAATGCCGCTGTGTCAATATACAGAGCACTCTAAAAATATTGGGGCGAGTTGACTCATATTGGAAAAGTACAGCCCCTTGATCTAAAGTATAAAGGGGCTATACCTATAAAGTTAGAACCATACTGTAAAACCAGCAGAAAAAGCAAACTGGTTATAGCCGTAGCGTGATGTTGCCCCGGAAGGATCAAGTGTAACCTGAAGGTACTGAAGGCCTAAATTTAAGAGAGAATTGCCGCCCAAAGCTAGCTTAACTCCCCCTCTTAGACCCCAGCTAAAACCATTTCTGGATGAACCATCGGAAACAGAAGCATAGCCAAGAAGGGCTTCAATAAATGGATAAGCAACGCTTGCTGTCCTGAAGTTATACGAAGGGGCTACTAATATCAGTACTGAGGAATATCCGTTCCCAGACTGAATTTCAAATGGATTAAATCCTAATTCAAAGCCATCAGTAAAAAAATAACCAACATAAGGTGAAAAACTAAAAAGTGAATTCGTGCTGCCTGTCTCTCCTGCAGCTACTCCCGTGGTTGATGTAAAACTGATATTGCCTCCTAACTCAACTACACCGGGAGAAGCAAATCCTCCATATCTTTGTGCAGAGGAAGTGCCTGATAAAATAACCAGAAATATAACAGATACTATTATTTTTATTTTGCCCATTATTACCTCCATTGTGTTTTGAAACTTAATGCAGAATAAAATATAATATCATTAATAAGAGGCAGTGTCAATGCTTATAGGTTTCAAGGCTTCTATATGGTATAATTTATATGTGATATGAAAAGATAGTGGTGAAAAGGTAATACTGTAGAAAGTTGAAAGATCCTGCTATAACAAAAAAAGCGGAGATATGCTTTTTATTAAAGCAAATTCTCCGCTTTCTGTATAAAACTATTTAAATAGAGGCAAATTATTTTACAATCTTTGCATCTTCTATCATAACTGGATATGAGTAGCCTGCGCCAAAGTTTTTGTCTAAAGAGATCTTGCCCTCTACAGTAATTACATCACCAAGCTGAGTTGCCTGTTTGCTTGTTACCATAAGTTCATAGGCCCCGCCATCATTTGTTCCATCCTGCAGGTGTATCCAGTTGCGGTCCATAATGCCTGGATTGTATTTCGTTACTTTAGCCCGTATTTTAACTGTTTTTCCAGCCAGGGCTTGTTTTTGTGAGTAGACCTCTGCAATTGTCTTTCCACCTTTTAGCTGCGGAACAGTTATTTTCTCCGGGGCAGAAGTTACACGTGGATGCATCATGCCTGCAGAGGCTGAAGCATTACTGCCGTGACCTTCTTTTACGCAATCAGAAACAAAAAGTATTGACTCCCATGTACGCTTTAGCTCATCACTATGGAAATTTTTCATCTCCTGCGCCTTTGAAAACTGTACATTTTCACCTTTTTCTACTGGCATTTTAGTCGTGGCTATCCAATAAGTCGACCCATTTTCAGATAACTGAAGGTATGTATAGTTTGAAACATCTATTTTATCTAAAACTTTTGCCGTATGTGCAGCAGCATTCCCTGCCATAGCACCACTATTGGGCATAGGTTTGGGTTCTTCTTTTTTATTGCAAGCTGAAAAGGCAAAAGCAGCTATTATCACTACAAGGATTAAAGACCGTTTCATCCATTCTCCATTTTAAGTTATTTATTTTTCAGGTTGTTAAGATACAAAAAAGCCTTCTAAAACTTTCGCAAGTAACCAGTCTGCAATAAGGTAAAAATTTTGGGTAAATAAATCCATTAGTATGTGTATCTTACAGCAAATTTTAGCTTTGTTTCACCGTTTTTTGCAACCGGTACTTTAAAGGTTATATTCTGTGCGTCTTTTTTCTGGTAATCAAGCGATGAATTTAATACTTCCCAGTTAAGGCCCAGGTATCTTTCAACTTCGACAGTAATATCCTCTTTTTTTCTGTTTCTTAGTGTTATTTCAAATGTCTGTTCGTAGATCTTATCGGAGATACGCTTATTATCTGACTGAATTTCCTCTGCTACAATATCAAAAGCATCGCCAATACGAAGTTTTACTTTCTCATCTTTGGGGGTATGATCTATCATATCTTCGCCTATGAACTCGATCGACTTTCCGTCTGACTTATTAAGTCTTACTTTTCCCTTCGGCATTGGCATGCCCAGATTATTATCAGACTTATTATCGAATTCAACTACAACAGCAACTTTCCCCTTTGAAGTTCCCTGCCCGTAAACAGGATAGTAAGGCGAGCCGCTTTTATAGAGAAACTTTTTTGTAACATTTACATTTGATGCCTGGAAAAGTGAGATCTGTTTTGTTTCATTGTTACTTAAAGTAGTAGGGCGCTGAAGATTGTAAATATGATATTCAAAAAATTCTTTTTCCTGGAACTGTGGCGCTCCTGCTGCTACTGCTTCTTCTCTGGCATACATCATGTCCTTTCTAAGTGGCTGCCTTTCTTTTATAAGGTTTACATCACCGGCTACAAGTTTAAGAGTGGCATCTTTGTATGTTGTTCCTGACTGATTTTCGACGCTTACCCATGAGTTAAGGTCAAGCTTTGTGTCGTTTTCATTCAGTACAGCTACATACTCAGCATGCCAGTTCATTCCACTAGTCTGGTATGAGATCTCAACGTCCTGATTTTTGCTGGTCTTTGAGTTTACTGTCCACAATAAGGTAGGTGTCGTGATAAGTCCCTCGGGCAATGAACCTACGGATATCCTGTAGTTTGTAAGGTTTGGGACCATTATCAGCCCCCCATCTTTTTTCTGCAAAACTATCTGATCACTGCTAGAGAGGAGTTTCCCTTCCAGAACCTCTCCTTTGTCACTTATTAACTGAATATCCTTATCAAGATACTTCTGGAGTATTTTTGCAGCATTTATAAGATCATACTGATAATTCTGCTCAATTACTTCCCCGTCAAGCTTAATATGAACACTTGTTGGATCTATCAGCTGCGCTACATCTTTTATTGCAATTGAAGAAGTGCCGGATTTGATATTTATCGTTCTGTTGTCTTTTACTACGCCACGATTTTCGTTATAAACTGTTACAGCTATTGACTTTTGCTGGCTTTCCTGGCCAAAAACTGCGGTACAAAGAAAAATGAATAAGAAGAATGATTTTACTTTGAAGTACATTTGGTTTTCCTAATATCTTTGAATAAGGCATGATTAATATGCAAAGCTGATAAAATTTAGGAAAGAAAGCAAGAGGGGAATCAATAAGTATTGAAAGTTGAGTTTAAAGGGGGTAAATGAACAAGTATTGAGTAATGAACAAGTATTGAGTAATGAACAAGTATTGAGTGTTGTGTCAATTTGAAACTCAACACTCAATTCTCATAATTCAAAACTTGTAAATCAACACCTTTTAGAATCGTACCTGGAACTCGCAGACAAGTCTGTCAGAGTTTTTGTCTGTACCTTTGTACTCATCTTTGTAGAAGAAGTTTTCATAGTTTACTCTAAAGTGAGCAAAAGTGATCTTTGCAAAGCTGAATGTTAGTCCTGCAGTAAGTCTTTTAACTTCATCGTTGTTTACTGTTGAGTTTGGCTCGCAGTATTCATACCTGATTGCAGGGCTTATGAATTTAAGGAAACCACAATCAACTGGCATATCATATATGGCATAACCAAAATAAGCATTAACGTTAACATCTGAAGAAGTAAGATCTGTACTTCTGTTGCCATATTCACCTGCAAGTGTAAGATTGCCTGACTTATATCCTGCACCAATATCATAGATCTTAACTTTTTTACCCGAAAGAACGCCGCCGCTATAGTTACCAGAGATGTTAAACCCTTCAAATGGCTTAATTACTGCACGGAAAGCATAGTTGTCAGTCTTGTCAGTTTCAGATTTGTTCTGTCCTGCTCCGTTAAATGCTGCTGCATCAATATTAACTTCAATTGGCAGAGGTAATGTATAAGAAGCCATAAAACCTATATCATAGATATCAGGTGCAACTTTTGATGATAAAAGCGGACGATTTGAAAATGGGAGTGAATTTGTTGAAATAAGATTTTCTGTACTGAAAGGAACTTTGAACTGTCCAAGTGTAAGCCCTAACTTTGCAATAGGCTTTACTGAAATATAAGCATCATTTACTATTGAAAGATCTGTTGCTGCATCTGTTAGGAATTTTTGCCCTGTTGCCGTATCAACCGCACTCTTTGTTGTTGTTTTTGTAAGAGCAGCCAGGTCAAAAAGAAATTTATAGCTTACAGCTTCACTTGCATTGCCTGTAAACATAATTCTTGCATTTCTAATAAGAAAATTTCCCTGATTCTTTGTCAGATCAACATCATACCATGTACGTGCATCACCAGTTATCTTAGGCTGAAGATCAAGACTTTTTTCCTGAGCCAGAACAAAAGAATTTATTAATAGAAATAATGTCAAAAAAATAGAACCGATTTTTCTCATTTAATGTACCTTATTATTTTTTAGTTTAGGGTATTATCGAAAACAGAAGCATCTTTATTAAGTGCTTCTTGATGTCAAAAATTTAAGCCCCAAAGATAAGGCTAAATGAGATATAATAAAAGAAAGTGAGGAAATGTTTAAAGGAAAATATTTTGAGTATAAATAATTTAACCTGCCGTAGAGCTAGTTAAAGCTGCATCCGGCAAGTTAAATTGAAAGTAGTTTCTAGAGTTGTTGTACCCTATTAGGCTTATGTTTTTTTGGGAGATTACTTTTTATTGTTATTCTCCAGCACGTATTCTCCCGATGTAATTTTTTCGTGCATAACACTGTGCTTTCTGCCATAGCCGAAATAAATAACAAATCCAATTGCCAGCCATACAAAAAGTCTAAGCCAGTTCTCTTCAGGCAGTGAGAACATGAGCATAAGACATGTAAGTATTCCCATAATAGGAATAAAAGGAACCCAGGGTGACCTGAATGGCCTTTCGGCTTCAGGGTGTGTCCTGCGCATAATAAGTACAGCGGCACATACAATTACAAAGGCAAATAAAGTGCCTATATTTACAAGCTCTGCAAGTATTCTTAAAGGCAGCAGCCCGGCAAGCACAGCAACAAAACAGCCTGTTAGTATAGTAGATTTCCACGGCGTTCTGAATTTTTCGTGCACTGCACCAAAGAATTCTTTCGGAATCAGCCCATCTCTTGCCATTGCAAGAAATATTCTAGGCTGACTTAGCATCATTACAAGTAAAACCGAGGTAATTCCTGCCAAAGCACCAAAGGAAATTATTAGCTGTGCCCATGGCAGCCCTATCTGCTTGAAAGCATTTGATACAGGAGCATCGATATCGATCTTGTCATAAGGCACTATTCCTGTAATTATTGCAGCCACAGCAATATAAAGTATGGTACAGACAAGAAGTGAAGTAATAATTCCAATTGGAACGTCGCGCTTCGGATTTTTTGCTTCCTCGGCGTGAGTCGAAATAGAATCAAATCCTATATAGGCGAAAAATATCGTAGCAGCTGCAGCAAGCATTCCAACCGGGGCTCCGCCTAGGCCAGTCTGTCCAAATATTGTCTTGCCGAAAAGGCTTACACCTGTAAAACCATAAGGAGCAAAATTCTTTGTCCAGTTTTCTGTATTTATATACATTGCGCCAACTACAATTACAAATAGGACGATGACTAATTTTAGTATAACCATCGCAGCATTAAAGCCTGCACTTTCCCTTATTCCTTTTACCAAAATGGCTGTAATAAGAGCGGCAATAATTATGGCCGGAAAGTCGATAGCTGTCCCTGTTGAGGCTAAAAGTCCGCTCGAAGGGTCAAAGTCGAAAGGTGCCCTCGTCAAAGAATGCGGAAGCTTAAAGCCAAATATACCTATAAAATCCTGAAAGTAATGGGACCAGCCATGTGCAACCGTAGCAGAAGCAACCGCATATTCCAAAACCAGATCCCACCCGATGATCCAGGCAAAGAGCTCACCTAAAGTTGCATATGCATACGTATAGGCTGAACCAGCTACAGGAACCATAGAGGCAAACTCTGCATAGCATAAGGCCGCAAAGACACATGCCATACCGGAGACTACAAAAGAAAGAATAATTGCAGGACCTGCTTTATCATGAGCGGCTACTCCGGTAAGAACAAATATGCCTGTGCCTATTATTGCCCCAACTCCCAGAGAAGTAAGTGCTACGGGACCTAATATCCTGCGCAGGCGGTTTTCCCCTTTCATCTCTTCAAGTAGAAGTGATAAAGGCTTTTTTGCAAACAACTGCTTCATACTTTACACCTATTGTTACTTATAAGAATACTTACTTTATTAATAACGTCAATAAAGTTACTATAAGAAAGGACATGGAAATTCCACTAATGTTTTTCACAATAATGTTTTTGTCATTAATGTCTTTACAATCGGTGCTTTTGACACACAGTGTTTCGACGCTTCTAATAGGTAGCAGAAGCATCTGTTTGTAAGGGTTTTTGTTATTTACGAAAATCGTATATTCATTATAAAGATGCAATCTTAATACTTCCATTGTAGCAAAATATTTTTCTGCTCATTAGGTATTTATCAAAATAAAACCTTATCTTCTACTAAACGGGCCAATCAATATAAATAGGAGGCAAATGAATGGAAGCCAATCTGATCTTGGCAATTAGCATTTTAGGACTCTTATTCGCAGCATACCTAATCAATTATATCCTTAAACAGGATACCGGAACAGCAAGAATGCAGGAAATATCTAACGCAATAAAAGTAGGGGCAGAGGCATTCTTAAAAAGACAATATACTACAATTATTTATCTTGCAATCGCTCTTGCTGCTTTAATATATATCATTTATGCCTTCTTGAGGACACCAAATGCAAACGATCCGGCTGGACCGGAACAATTAGCCCTATGGACAACAATTTCCTTCGCCCTGGGTGCGGCCTGCTCTGTTGCTGCTGGATACATGGGTATGTGGGTTGCAATAAGAGCAAATATTAGAACTGCCTCAGCTGCTACTAAAGGAATGAATGGCGCTCTGCAGATTGCCCTTAGAGGCGGAGCCGTCTCCGGATTTTTTGTCGTTGCAATGAGCCTTTTGGGTGTTGCAGGACTTTTCCTTTTTGTAAGCAGGCTCGGAGTAAGTCAGGACCCCTCTAAAATACCACTGCTTATTGTAGGCTATGGATTTGGAGCGAGCTTTGTTGCCCTGTTTGCTCAGCTTGGCGGAGGCATTTATACAAAAGCTGCCGATGTTGGGGCTGACCTGGTAGGAAAGGTCGAAGCAGGCATTCCTGAAGATGACCCTAGAAATCCTGCCGTTATTGCTGACCTTGTCGGTGATAACGTAGGTGACTGCGCAGGCCGTGGCGCGGACTTATTTGAATCTACAGCTGCTGAAAATATTGGAGCAATGATATTGGCTGCTGGCCTCTACAGGGCAAATACCGATGTCTTTCAATCTCAAGGCATAGCTCTTCTTTCTGTACTTATGTTCCCTCTTGTGGCACGTGCCTTTGGAATAATCGCATCAATTGTTGGTGTACTGATTGTAAGGACAAACGAGCAGGAAGATCCAATGAAGGCTCTTAACAGGGGATTTTATGTTACTGCTTCACTTGCAACAATTGGATTTTTCATAGCTTCTAAATGGCTACTGGGAGATCATTTCCTGAACTTCTTTTTCTGCGGGGCAATTGGAGTGCTTATTTCTCTTACCTTTGTTTACCTTACTCAGTATTACACAGAATATAAATACCGCCCGGTTAAATATATTGCAGAGGCCTCACAGACCGGATCGGCAACAAATATAATTGCAGGACTTGCCGTTGGAATGGAATCAACAGGATTTCCTGCTATTGTAATAGGTGCGGGCATTGTAAGCACTTATTTCCTTGGACAGACCTCTGGACTTAAAGATGCTGGACTCTTTGGCACCGCTGTTGCAACAATGGGAATGCTTGGCACAGCTGCTTATATTCTTGCTATGGATACTTTTGGCCCCATAACAGATAATGCCGGAGGTATTGTTGAAATGAGCCAGCAGGAAGAAGAAATTAGAAGAAAAACTGACAGACTTGATGCAGTAGGTAATACTACAAAAGCTCTTACAAAGGGCTATGCCGTTGGCTCGGCAGCTCTTGCTGCCTTCCTTCTCTTTGGAGCCTATATTGATGAAGTTAGAAATTACATGCCTGGGTTTTCAGGAGTTATTAACCTTAACAAACCCGAAGTATTTGTAGGTGCTATTTTAGGTGCTATGCTTGTCTATATCTTCTCTTCACTTGCAATTAAAGCAGTCGGAAAAGCTGCTTATTCAATAATTCGTAATGTTAGAGATCAGTTCAGAGCTAATACAGGTATAATGGCAGGTACATCAAAACCTGACTATGGACAGTGCGTTGATATAGCAACAAAAGCTGCTCTTCAAAAGATGATTGTTCCAGGACTTTTAGTAGTGGGTCTTACTGTTGGAGTTGGACTTGTATTTAAATCAATATACTATTTAGGTGGTGGAGCAGATAATCCTTCTGGCGCAAGCGGCGCTGAGGTAGTAGGTGGCTACCTGATGGTTGGCACAATAACAGGGATTCTGTTTGCACTCTTCCTAAATAATGGCGGCGGAGCTTGGGATAATGCAAAGAAATTTATTGAAACAGGCGCCTATGGCGGAAGACATACAGAAACTCATAAGGCTTCTGTTGTTGGCGATACTGTAGGTGATCCGTTTAAGGATACAGCAGGCCCATCACTTCATGTACTTATAAAACTTCTTAGCACACTTACACTCGTGCTAGCACCACTGTTTGTTTAATCATTTTTCTACCATAAAAAGAGTGATTGATAAAAAAAAGGAGCCGATGGCTCCTTTTTTTTATCAATCACTTACAAGTTCACAGAGAGCTCAGTGTATATCAACATCAAATGGTATCCTGGCCTGAATGCCATTATATCTGTCTATCTGCTCTATCTTGTTGAAGTACTTGTAGTTCTCACCTAGCTTTACCTTTAGGTAATATGCTTCGGCCTCTGAGGCAAAGTCCTGCATTACCTTCTCCATCAGCCCTTTTACTCCAGGATATTCGACTGTTCTGTATTGCCTTATATGTGCTTTCTGAGCTGCTATTCTTATTGCATCATCTAACCCGCCAATAACATCAACAAGTCCGTTTTCTTTTGCCTGGAGTCCCGTCCATACGCGACCCTGGGCAATTTCATGTATCTGCTGGAAAGTCTTTTTTCTTCCCTGCGCTACTTTATTGACAAAAGTTTCATAGATGTGATCTATCTGCTTCTGTAATATTTGCTTTTCATCTGCACTAAGCGGTCTTGTGATACTACCGAAATCCGAATGCTTGCCTGTCGTTACCCTGTCGAAAGTTATACCGAGCTTGTTCTTAAAGAAATTCTGCATGTTAGGTACTATTCCAAAGACACCTATTGAGCCTGTAATTGTCGTTGGTTCGGCAACAATGCTGTCTGCAGCACATGAAATATAATATCCGCCGGAGGCTGCATAGTTACCCATTGAGATAATGAAGGGTTTTTTCTGCCTTGCCAGTTCAACTTCACGCCAAATTATATCGGCTACAAGTGCATCTCCTCCAGGAGAATTTACGCGCATTACAATGGCCTTTATCGACTGATCATTTCTGGCTTTCCTTATTGCCTCTGTAATGTTCTTTGCCCCTATCGTGCTTTCATCTCCGTCAGTATTACGTATTTCACCGTTTGCATAAATTACAGCTATTTTATTTGATGAAGATGACCTTCCTTCCCCTTTTACATCTGTATAGTCCTCAATTGAAACAGTCCGCAGCTTCCTGTCATTTCTGATTGCTGACCTTGACTTTAGTTCATCTAGGACCTGGTCATAATAAACAAGAGAATCTATGAACTTATATTTTTTTGCATCTTCAGGAAATTGTATCAGGTATTTATCAGCAGCATCCTTAAGGAAGTCATATGATAAGTGACGGCTTGAAGCAATATTGTTCAGCATATTTGTATATACTGATGAAAGAAGAGAAGATGTTGCAAGCCTGTTTTCGCTGCTCATCTTGTCTAACTTAAAAGGTTCGATTGCACTCTTGTATTTGCCGTAGTGAAATATCTGGGGCTCTATCTCTAACTTCTGAAGTGTGTTCTTAAAAAATGTAAGCTCAAGACTCAGTCCCTTAAATTCAAAATTGCCCGTAGCAGGCATATATATTTTGTCAGCTGCAGAGGCTAGATAATACGCACTCTGCGAGATCATCTCACCATAGGCGATAATAAATTTTCCGGATTGCCTGAAACTTAAAAGTTCCTTGCGTATGGCCTCTGTAGTTGCAAGTCCGCCTGCAGAATAATCATTAAGGTTCAGATAGATCCCTTTTATGTCGTTGTCTATCTTTGCCTTCCTGATATTTGCAAGAACTGTATTTAGCCCGATCTGTTTATTTAATCTGAAATTGAACCTGAAGCCTGAGAAAGGTTCCCATATCGTCCTGTCAGGCAGCGGGTAATCCAGTTTAATTTCGAGAACTGTATTGGGTGAAATAGATTCAACCCTTTCTTTTTGCACACCTGAGACTATAAGTATCAGAAATGTAAAAAATGCAAGTGACGCAAGTACAAAGACTAATATAGTCCCAAGCATTGAAGCAAACATAAATTTGAAAAATTGTTTCATATTGACCGAATAATTATTGAAGTATATACAAAGCTAAAATATTTTATATAGATTGTAAAGAAAGTCAGAAAATCACCAATCATAATACAAAATATTTTTACTCAGCGATAGTAAGAAAAATATTTATTATATTTTAATTAAACATCCGAAGGATCTTATGGATACGAAACAGAAGGATTTTTACCAGAAGCTAAGGGTGCAGATTAAGAATTGGGCTCAGGATAAAGCCGGGAGAAATGAACGCTGGAGTGATTATGTGATGCTTGCCCCCGATCTTTTTCATCTTTTGTGCAGACTTGCACTTGACCCGGAGGTGCCTTTATCAAGCAAACTGAAAGTTGGTGCTGCAATTGCATACTTCATTTCACCGCTTGATTTTATTCCCGAATTATTCTTTGGTCCTGTAGGCTATCTTGATGATATCGCAGTTTCGGCTTTTGTACTGGACCAGTTAGTAAATAATGTGAGTCCTCAGCTGCTGACAAAGCATTGGGCTGGGGATAAGGATATTTTAATGATTGTAAGAAGCATCCTCTTTAATGCTAATCAGCTAATAGGAAGCGGACTGTGGAGAAAGATCAGGAAAAAATTTGCCTGAAAAAATATAAATATTGAAAAAACTTATGAAATAGTTTTTGCGAGAATAAATTATAATTTGATAAAACTTCTATCTAAATATGGAGATCTCTTTTGAACTATGTTGAATTAGTCGGATATGCGGGCTCGCTTTTAGTTGCTGCATCACTGACAATGAGTAATATTTGGAAATTGCGCTGGATAAACCTTCTAGGTGCAGTGATCTTTTCAATCTATAGCGTATGGATAGGTGCTTATCCCGTATTTGCTGTAAATAGCTTTATTGCATGTGTGGATATTTACTACATCCTTCAGCTTTCGCGTAGAAAGGATTTCTTCAGTTACATTGAGCCCCAGAGTACAGACGATGCACTTTTGAGGAAATTTCTGGAATTTTATAATAGTGATATAAAAAGATACTTCCCTTCTTTCGAACTTGAAAGCTTAAGAGATCCCCACTTTCTTATTATCTTGAGGAACCTCATTCCCGTCGGATTATTTGTCTATGAACCAAAGGAAGATGGCATCGTAGAAATAGAGGTCGATTATGTTATTCCAGACTACCGTGACCTTAAGAATGCAAGCTTTGTTTATTCTGAAAAAGCCTCTCAGCTTTATAAGCTGGGATTTAACCAGTTTGTAACAAGGAGTTCTGTAGAGGAACACCAGCAATACCTTAGAAAGGTGGGTTACATACAGGACAAATCTGAAAAGGATCTTTTTAAAAAAGAAATTTCTTCACAGAAAGAAGCCGGAATGATAAATGCCTGAAAACAGATCACTTCGGGAGAGAATGATTTTCCAGATCTGGACTGTTTTCTTTACTTTTGGGATTATTTCTGTTTTTATCTGGTCTTGTTTCTTCTGAATATCTCTGTTCGGACATATCAGTTAAAACACTCAGCATGCAGGCCTTTCCCTTTATAAATATCTGCCTGCATGAGACCAGGCAGTTAATTGTCTCGCCCGTTCTTTTGCGAAAGTTTATCTGCTGGTTTTGTACTACCCCTTCTTGCTGAAGCTTTTTTACTAGTTTTTCCCTATCCAATGGATCGGCAAAAATGCCTATCTCAGATGTAGTGTGGGCAATTAACTCATCGCGGCTATATCCGGTAGTTTTTTCAAATGCATCGTTTACATCTATCAGGAGCCCTTCTCTGATAGTTGATATAGTAATAAGCGAAGGAATTTCCCTGAAAATGACCGAAAGTATCTGTTCTGATTCCCTGAGTGCTACTTCAGAACGCTTTCTTTCAATTGCATAGCGCATAGAACGTACAAGAAGGTTCGTGTCAAACTCTCCTTTTACAAGATAATCCTGAGCTCCCATCTGCAGGGCTTGAAGAGTAAATTCTTCATCATCAAGGCTCGTCATAACAACTATGGGCAGATTGCTGGCCTCGGCCCTAGTCCTTTTTAGTGTCTCAAGCCCAAAGCTGTCAGGCAGCGTTAGATCAAGCAGTATAATATCAAACTGTTCCTGCCTCAGGCGCTCTAAGCCCGCCGATAAACGGAACGAATGTTCAATGCTAATTGCTACTCCTCTAGCCTCCTTGATCATTTCCAATACTAATTGAGCATAAACAAGGCTGTCTTCGATCAACAAAGCTCTGATAAAGGTCTCTTTCATTTATACCCCAGATTATCTGAAATCTTACACCGGAACAACATAAGAATTTCCCAAATGCATTTCTATAGCAGAATTAAAACTGTAATGAACATACACATTCGGGCTTTGCTTTAGCATTATGCCTTAGCATTAAGCTTTAGCATGAACTAAATATATAAATTATTGTGTAAAAATCCTCACTTATTTTAATAAGTTGGGAAATTGCCGATATTTCCTAATTTTCTTTATATTCAAAATAAGAGAAATAAAAATAAGGATTTTAGAGCATGACAAGCCATTTGATGCTTAAAGAGGGGGCACTTGAAAATAAGGTTATCGTAATTACAGGAGGTGGCACAGGACTTGGCCGCTCAATGGGAAAGAGTTTTCTTGAACTTGGAGCAAAACTTGTAATTGCTAGCAGGAAAATGGATATACTGGAAAAAACGGCATCAGAACTAACTGAACTTACAAAAGGAGAGGTCCTTCCACTGAAGTGCGACATTACAGACTATGCGCAGGTTGAGAGGATGCTTAAAAATGCATGCGATAAGTTCGGAAAGGTTGACTCTCTGGTAAACAATGCAGCAGGCAATTTTATTAGTCCAACTGAACGCCTCTCTAACCGCGCATTTGATATAATTGTAAATATAGTCCTTAAAGGTACATATAACTGTACTCTGGCCTTTGGTAAACATTGGATTAAGGAGGAAAAGAAAAATTCAAGCGTACTGAACATAGTTACTACATATGCATGGACAGGTTCGGCATATGTTGTCCCTTCTGCCTGTGCAAAGGCTGGCGTCCTTGCTCTTACGCGCTCGCTTGCAGTTGAATGGGCTAAATATGGGATACGTTTTAATGCAATTGCTCCGGGCCCATTTCCTACAAAAGGTGCATGGGAAAGGCTCCTGCCGGGTGAACTTATGGAGAAGTTTGATCCTGCTCTTAGAAATCCTTTGAAAAGAATGGGAGAGCACCAGGAACTTACTAACCTTGCTTCTTATCTTGTATCTGACTATTCGGGATTTATTAACGGTGAGGTCATAACAATAGATGGAGGCGAGTGGCTAAAAGGTGCAGGAGAATTTAATATGCTTGAAGATGCAGCTAAAAAAGAGGACTGGGACAATATAGAAAAAATGGTCAGAAAAGCTAAAAGTGAGTAAATATTTGTAGCTTCATAAAATTAAAACAAAGGGCTTCCTGCTTTTTTCTTCCAGGTAGCCCTTTGCTTTTGAAATCTACTAACTTTTTTAAGTATAAAAAAGAGTATCAGCCTGCTTTTTTGTAGTATTTCATTGCTTCAGGAATTTCGTCTTTTATCTTATTTATTCTTGTCTGATCAGATGGATGTGTACTTAAGAATTCAGGTGTAGAACCACCCTTGGACTGTGCTGCCATCCTCTGCCAGAAATTTATAGCAACATTTGGGTCGTAACCGGCCATGGACATAAAGATTAATCCCAGATGGTCAGCTTCACTTTCCTGTGTTCGGCTAAATGGAAGTAAAACGCCAACCTGTGCGCCTAGGCCAAAGGCGGTCATATACAACTGCTGTGTAGCCTGAGGCTTATTCTTTAATGCCTCTGCAAGGGCTACTCCGCCAAGCTGTTCAAGAAGTCCCTGACTCATTCTTTCATCTCCGTGCTTTGCAACAGCGTGAGATATCTCGTGCCCTAAGACAACGGCAAGACTTGCTTCATCTTGTGTTACGGGAAGTATACCTGTATAAACAACTACTTTTCCTCCGGGCATGCACCATGCATTTACCTGGGGATCATCTACCAGGTTAAATTCCCATGAATACCCTTGCAGTTCATTTGATAGGTTGTTCTGTGCAAAATATTGTTCGACAGCTTTCTGTATTCTGGAGCCAACACGCTTTACCATTTGTGCCTGACTCGTACCTGTGATTACTTTGTGGCTCTTTAGAAAGTCTCCATATTCCTGAAAACTCATAGAAAGCATCTGCGAGGCTGGAACAAGAC
>JAUZPB010000087.1 GCA_030706145.1 Bacteroidota bacterium | reverse complement strand
TATTCTTGGAATTCTAGGTTTTGCATTTGGTGGGATCAGCTTTACGAAAAAAGAAAAAATAGTTGATCTGGGCCCAATTGAAGTTCAGTCTGAAAAAAAAGAAAGCATTCCGGTAACACCAATTGCCTCTGCTGTAGCAGTAGTTGCTGGAATTGTTCTTGTGGCTGTAGGCTCAAAAAAGCCTTAAGCTTTTATATCATTTCTATTTAATTTTTTATCATAACATCATTATAAGGAGTATTAAAATGCCAGTTAGAAAAGCTAATGCTGAATGGAAAGGCACATTAACAGACGGAAATGGTACATTAAAATCTGAAACAGGGGCACTCGATGGAAAATATTCATTTACCTCTCGGTTTGCAGAAGGAAAGGGTACTAATCCTGAAGAATTAATAGCAGCTGCTCATGCAGGGTGCTTTTCAATGGCTCTTTCAGGTGCTGTTACTAAGGCAGGTTTTAATCCAAAATCAATTTTTACAGAAGATAAAGTATATATCGAGAAAGTTGGCGAAGGCTTTAAGATTACGAAAATTGAAGTTTCAACTGAAGCTGATATTCCAGGAATTGACAGTGGTACATTCAATAATCTTGTTGAGGAAACAAAAAAGAACTGCCCTGTTTCGCAAGCTTTAAGAGCAACTGAAATAATTATGGCCAATGTAAACTTAAAATCCTGAAAATGCGATTAAGCTAAAAATGTAATTTTAGTTAAAATTGACAATTTCGTTATTTCAATAAAAAAAGGAGCTGGAAAAAAATCGGGCTCCTTTTTTTTTACATTTTTTTTATTTTTCGTGCTTAGGCAGTGTGAATCTGAATGTGGTCCCTTCGCCAGGTGTACTTTCTGCCCAGATTTTCCCGCCGTTCTTTTCAATTAGTTCTTTACACAGTATTAATCCCAAACCTGTGCCCTTTTCATTTCCTGTACCTGCAGTAGTATGATGAACATCTATTCTGAAAAGCTTATCTATATCTTTCTGTGGAATGCCTACACCATTATCCGAAACCGAAATCTCAAAATACTTGACCAATTCATTTACTGAGATCTTTACTGTTCCACCCCGATTAGTGAATTTAATAGAATTTGATATCAGATTTTGTATTACAGAGCTGACCATATTGCAATCAGCTATTACAAGGCTGTTTAAGGGAACTTCGCTTATTATATCGATCCCTTTCTTTACTGCATTTCCAAGTAAAACGCTTATTGCTTGTTCAACAATGTCGTATATATCGAACTTTGCCGGAACGTATTCCATTCTTCCTGTCTGGATTCTTGACCACTGTAGCAGGTTTTCAAGAAGATTAAATACATTCATTGCTGATTTGTGTATGTTTATTACAAAAGACTTGATCTCTTCATTACTCATTGTATCACAATCACTTACAATAATTCCTGATAAGCCTATAAGAGATGTAAAAGGGCTGCGAAGATCGTGAGCAATTATTGAAAAGAATTTATCCTTTGCTGCATTGCTTGTCTTAAGTTCTTCTTCAGATTTGAAAAGTTGTTTGTTAAGTGCTCCTAGTTTGCATGTGGTCATTTCTAGCTCTTGCTTCTTCTTCTGAAGTTCAGAAACAAGTTCTTTTAACTGGGCTTCACTTTGCTTAATATAGGTGACATCACGAAGAATTCCCCTGTAGGCAACTACTCTTCCTTCTTTATCCTTAAGAGCCGATGATGTCTCTGTAATATAAATTACTTTACCATTTCTTGTCCTAAGACTTATTTCATAGTCTTTTAAATAACCTTTCTTTTCAAGCTCTTCTTTAAATATCGTGTGCTCTTCCGGGTTTACGTAAATTTCTTTTGCAATATCAATATCGCGCATTTCATCTATTGTGCTAAAACCAAAAAGATCTAGCCCTGCTTGGTTAAGCTCAATAAATTTCCCTTCGGGACTTGTTACATATACTACATCTTTTGTCTCTTCGAATAGACTTCTATAATTTTCCTCTGATTTCTTTAGTGCTTCTTCTGATTTTTTCTTATCCGTTATATCAATTGAAGCACCTACTAAAGCTATGGGTCTTGAATTTTCATCCCTTACTATTGAAGTACTTAGCGAGATTAAAAAATCTGTTCCATCTTTCTTCCTATTATAGATCTCGCCTGTCCATCCGCCCTTTATTGTCCCAGGTAAAATTGATTTTAAAACATTAGGATCGTTTTTCGTGGACCTTACGATGGATATATTCCTTCCGATCAGTTCTTCTTTTACAAAACCATATGTGTTTAAAAATGCTTTGTTTACATAAATTATCTTATCGTTTAAATCAGTTATGCTAACACATTCACGTATGCTTTCCAGTGTATTTGCAAGGAACTTCTCCTGCTTTAATGCCATTCTTACAGAATTTAGCTCCTTCTCTAGAGCCATATTTTTCAGTCGCAAGAACTGTAGCTCTTCCTGAATATCTCTATTGTTATCCATTTATTACCTGGCGTTTTTGTTAATGATTCACTTGTCAAGAATTTGCATTAATAAGTTCTCTAACATAAGAAATATAAACTTCAAAAGGTAGCATAGTTTCTCTAAGATAAAATCATATAGAAGAAGAAAATGAAAACAGTCCTAAGATTATATAACTAGTCCTGATATTGTATAATAATACCTTGTAACTATTACTGTAAGTATTCTATACACTGCAATGCGTCCAAAGTGTTCAAATTGTGAACAAAATAACGTCATAAAATGCAACTATTTTCTACAACTTAGAAAATTTATTATTAAAAATGAGAAAAATTGACAATGTGATCCTTTTTATTGCCGAATTTCATTGTAAGTACATGGTATGCAATTTGTTTGGAGCATTTTGACCATAGAAAATAAGTTTAATTCAGCTGCTTCGCAGATGACCTCTTATCTGTTGAATCACGCGCATGTTTGACTTTTTAACATTATTTGGAGGTTTAGTTATGAAGAGATCGATACTATTCTGTACGATCGTACTGCTGGGATGCATATTGACCTTGAACGTAGCAGCTCAGTCAGTAAAGATTAAAAGAGAGGCGATGTCCGCCCAGAGAATTAAGGGGTTGACCTATCCCGGCATCTCCAACCCTATCTCGACCGGACTACGCAATGTTGGTAAAGGACAAAGAGTTTACTTGTCAGCCGATACAACTGGTACAGTTACATCATTTGCATGGACATTTGTTGAAAGACCTACAGGTTCAAATGCAGTAATTGATAGTGCAGATAAGAAGTTTGCTACATTTACTGCTGATGCACTTGGCCGTTATATCGTAAAAGTTACTGCTAATGGAAGTTTAACCCATCAGGATACCCTTTATGCACAGACTTACGGCGGTGCTGATGGAACTGCCTTTGGGAACTGTATCTCTTGCCATGTTCCTAGCCATGATGCAAATTATGCAAAGTGGCAAAAAACTAACCATGCTACCATTGCTAAACGTGGTCTGACAGGTTATTTGGAAGTTGAAGCAGGTAAGGGCGCATATGCTGCTGCATGCCTGAAATGCCATACAACAGGTTGGGATCCCAAAGTCGATAATAATAACTATGCATCTCAGGTAGCAAAAACAGGCTTTGATACAACTTGGTATAAAGGCCTGGAATATAGAGATGGCGACTATTGGACAAAGACTGGCGATATGACAGCATGGAATTTGTTAAATTCTACTACTCCTGGTGCTGTTGGAATGGCTACTATAGGCTGCGAAAGCTGCCATGGCCCTGGAAAAGAACACTATGGTGATAAACAGAAAATTGGTAATAGCCTGGATGCTGGTATATGTAACCAATGCCACGACTCTATGACAAAACATAGACTTGGAAATGATTATAATCAATCAGGACATGCTCTTTGGGCTGAAGCTTCACACATTGGAACCAATACTAGCTGCTTCCCATGCCACAGCGGTAGCGCCTTTGTAAAGTGGGTAAACAATAATAAGAAGCTTATTGGCTCTGATGGCAAAACTATCTTCTCGACCTCTGATGGCTATAGCCCTGTTTCATGCTCTGTTTGCCATGACCCTCATGGCAATGATAATCAGAACCAGCTAAGAACTGTCGAATGTGATACATTGAAGAATGGTTACAAGATCACCTCTGGTGGTACAGGACAGTTATGTATGAACTGCCACAGATCACGTTATGCACAGAAAGTTACAGACAAAGCACCTTTATATGGCTTTTCTGACCGTTTTAACCCTCATGGAAACCCCCAGGCAGACATGCTCTTTGGTCAGAATGCTTATGAATATGGTAAAAGCTTTGCTAACTATACAACACACGCTAATCTTGATAACTCCTGCGTAACTTGCCATATGCAGCCTCGTAGTGATGTTAACAGCACTCTGCCTAACCACCAAATGGGTATGACAGCAAAAGATTCTAAAGGTGTTGAATATGATTTAGTCGGTGCTTGCCAGACTTGCCATGGATCAAGTATTACAAGCTTTGATGATATTAAAGGACTTGACTATGATGGTAATGGCAAGGTCGAGGGTGTAAAGACCGAGATCGCTAACCTTATGCAAAGATTGAAAGATGTATTGCCAAAAGATGCTACAGGAGAAGTTATTTCTATGAAAGCTGATTCTGCTAAGGTCTATGGCAAGAAGAATCTGGTTGCTGGTGTTTATAACTACTGGTTTGTTAAAAATGATGCAAGCGGTGGTATGCACAATGCTAAATATGCCGTAGCTTTACTGCAGAATGCATTGAGTCAAATAACTGGTGTGGAATTCAAGAACAACCAGACACCGAAGAGTTATGGCCTAAGCCAGAACTACCCGAATCCATTTAATCCTACTACAGTAATTGAATATTCAGTTCCAAGCCCTTCTAGAGTTAAACTGAATGTATATAACTCAGTTGGTCAGTTAGTTGTTACATTAGCTAATGGTGAGTTCGCTGCAGGTAACTATAAGGCTAACTGGAACGGAAGAGATATGAACGGTAGAATGGTCGCTTCCGGTGTTTATCTTTATAGACTTGAAGTAGCAGGTCAGAATGGTAATGATTTCGCATTAACAAAGAAAATGGTATTTGCTAAGTAATTAGTTCTTTTTAGAAAATTATTTGAGCAAATTGTTATATGGTCAGGCGGCCGGTTAGTAGAACCGGCTGCTTTATTTCTCCATCTGCTCTGTAATACTTCTTGATGCTGATCTTTTTCTTTCCGGCTTTCTTTAAGCCCCATTATTTTTTTTGAACCTAAAATTGCCTTAAAACAAAACCTAACCTTCTAAAAATATCTTGTCATTTGCATCTTAAGCCATATCTTTTAAATTAAAAAAGAGATATAAAACGGATACTAATTCTACCAGCCTTATATCTTTCACATAAATAGAAGTGAAGATCCAGTTTGTAAACTGCTGTTTATTCTTTGAAGGGGAATTATGTTAATTGATATAGCTACTTCGCTGCCACCTTTTCGAGTGACTCAGGCAAAGGCTGCATTGGAGTTGAAAAAGAAAATGGCGGACCGGCCTGCAATAGGCAGACTCATTGATACGGCGGCTTATCATTCCGGTATTGAGAATAGATATATCGTTATTCCGGATGGAGATGATAATATTAAAGAAAAATTCTATTCAAACGCATATAGTCCCATAAAACCAGGTACAAAAATAAGAATGGATGAATATGAAAAATGGGCTAAGAAACTTAGTGCAGATGCTTTTGAAAGTCTCTTAAGAAGAAATGATTTTGACCCTGCTATTATTAATAGGATTATTACTGTATCATGTACGGGGTTCTTTGCTCCTGGTTTAGATCATTATTTAATGAAGAGATTTAATATCCCATTTTCTGCAAAAAGAACAAATATAGGTTTCATGGGCTGTGCAGCATCAATTACTGCATTTACTTCTGCGCTTGAAGCTATGAATTCTCAAAAAAATTCAGATGAATTAAATGTTTTGATATTATCAGTTGAACTTTGCAGCCTTCACCTACAGACTGAACCATCTAGAGATAATATTCTTTCCAATATTATTTTTGCAGATGGCTGCGCTGCAGCTCTATTTTCAAACTCTGAGAAGTTAAGTATAAGTACAAATAATAAAAGTAGATTGAAACTTGTCGAAACGAATACAATTCTTTTTGATAATTCAGCCGAATATATGGGATGGAAAATAGGGAATTTTGGCTTTGAGATGATTCTATCACCAGAGCTGCCAAATTTAATACTGGAATATGCAGTCCCTGCTCTGAAAGAATTACTTTTGAAGAAGGGGATTAGCAAAGATTCTGTAAAGCACTGGGCTTTACATCCGGGCGGCAGAGCTATACTTGATGCAATTCAGATGGGGATGAAACTTAGTGATGAAATGATGGAAAGTTCTAGATATATACTAAAAAATTATGGCAATATGTCTTCAGCCACAATTCTTTATGTAATTAAGCATATTCTTGATACACAGTATATTGAAAAAGATGAATGGCTCGTTGCACTTGCCTTTGGCCCTGGTCTTACAATGGAAGTTGCTCTCTTTAAGGGACAATAAGATGTTTCTAAAAAGACATTATAATAAAGAGATAATGGATGATTTTTCAATTACTGACGATAGAATAGATAAGGCATTAGAAGAACTTAAAATTATAAATACATTCTTGGGCGGAAATTCAATTAGTTCAAAGGCCATAAATTATTTAATAAGGCAAAAGAAGTTAAACAATTCAATAGAAATTCTTGATGTTGGATCCGGTGGGGCCAGTATATATGATAAAGTGCAAAGTTCCTTAAAAAGAAGACACATAAAGGTTAATTGGACTTGTATTGATCTTAATATAAGAGCTTGCAGATTTGAGAAGAAAACCTTAAAAGGAGATAATGTTGTCTGTTGCAACGGCTATAGACTTCCTTTTAAGAAAAAAACATTTGAAATTATCCATGCTTCATTATTCCTTCACCATTTTTCTGAAAAGGATATAATCCAACTTCTGAAGACGTTTTATGAGACCTGCCGCTCCGGCATTATTATAAATGACCTCAGAAGAAATGTATTTGCTTATATGGGAATTAAAATCCTTACTACTCTTTTTTCGCGCAGTGAAATGGTGAAAAACGATGGCCCATTATCAGTAAAGAGAGGATTTGTAAAAAGTGATCTTACTAAAATCCTTTTACAAGCAGGAATCTTGAACTATAAAATCAAAAGAAAATGGGCCTTTAGGTGGATGGTAATTATTAGCGTGTGAAAAATTCTTTAGCTAAAAAAATAATCAAACTTTTTACTCTTTACTTATTCTATGGAGAAGTTAAATAAATATGAAATTGCAATTGTTGGGGCTGGCCCGGCAGGAGCAACTGCGGCTGTTTATCTTAAGAAATTTGGTTATAATGTTTGTTTGATTGAGAAAAAAGCCTTCCCAAGAGAAACTCTTTGTGGAGAATTCCTTTCTAATGAGGTTATTGAAATTTTGAAAGATTTAAATCTTTTTGATGCCTTCCTTTGTATGTCCCCAAATCCTCTTAAATTAGTTAAATTTATTAACCAAAGAGGCCTTTTGCTTTCTTCCTCTCTTGGATTTACAGCATATGGACTGCGAAGAGGTAAGTTCGATAATTTTCTTTTATCTGAGGCTAGATCAATAGGAGTAAAGATCATCCAGCCAGCAGAAGTCATAGATATCACAAGACAGGACAACGGGAACTATATCATGACTGTTCTTGCTAATAATGGGTTAGATCGCTTTTCTCTTATTTCTGATCTAGTTATATGCGCTATCGGAAAACAAAGTGTATTGGATAAAAAACTTAATAGGCAGTTCACTAAAAAAAAATCTTTCCTTAATGGAATAAAGTTTCATATTCCGGAAGATTATATGCCGGAATTCCCTAAAAATGAAATTCATATATATTCATCTCCAGGAATTTATTGCGGAGTTAATTCTGTCGATTCGAATCTTAATACGGTCTGTTTTCTGGAAAATAGAAAAATGTTTTCAGGATCTTCAAGAGATCACCTTAAGTACCTTATAAAAGAAAACAAAGCTTTTGCTTGTTTGTTTCATCCATCAATCGGTGAATATATCAATACTTCCCCAATCTATGGTATTGGAAATATTTATTTTGGAAGAAAGGAACTAAGCTTAAACGGAATTCTGATGATAGGGGATGCTGCTGGCGTTATTGCTCCTCTTGCAGGTGATGGCATTGCAATGGCAATGCAGAGCGCAAAAATAATCTCCGAGATCATAAAGGATCATTCTTTAACAGAGATTGATAATATTAGCATCAGTTATCAATTAAATTGGAAAAGAAACTTTAGCAAACGAAAAAAAGTCGCAAGACTTGTGCAGAAAACAATTATGTCAAGCTATTTTAATACTCCAATAATAATAATTAGTAGAATATTTCCATCATTTTTTGATATAATAATAAAAAATACAAGAGAACATTCTTTTAGGTGAATCTTTTCCGTATTTTTTTACTCTAACATTTAACAAATAAAAATTAAAAAGTTTAGTATGAAAATAAAACAATTACTCCTTTTTTTCTTATCTGTATTCTTCTTTTCTGCAGCTTCGGGCTGTGCACAGGATACTACAAAGACAATGAGCATAAGTGAACTGAAAAATGCAATTAAGAACGATACATCATTGATCATTTTAGATGTGCGTAACCCTGAAGAGCTAAAAGGTCCACTTGGGAGTTTGGACAATATTATCAATATTCCTGTGCAGGATCTACAGTCAAGAATAGGTGAGCTCGAAAAATATAAAAATAAAAATATTGCGGTTATCTGCAGAACAGGGCATCGTTCGGCAAAAGCTCAAAAAATCCTGTCTGAACATGGCTTTAGCAGTAAAAGTGTCTCCGGAGGAATGACTGAATATAGAAAAGAGAATGAGTAGCCTTTGCTACTCCTTCTCTTTTGTGCAATGTTTGCCTTATTTTTAAAGCTTAATTCCTAATTCGTTAAGTATAAAATCTGCTCCTCCAATTTTTTGTGTAACCCAAAGTACATAACGAATATCAACTCCTATCGAGCGGCTGTAGTTTTCATTCCAGGCATAATCATTTATTGTAGCTTCATAAGTACGGTCATAGTTTACACCTATTAACTCTCCGTAAGCATTCATTATTGGGCTGCCGGAATTGCCTCCGGAAGTATCTGTATCATATAGAATTGCAACTGGAAGATCATCTATTTTTTTACTATAGAACTTCCCATAATCCTTTTTATCGTATAGTTCACGAAGCCTCTTTGGTATGTTATACTCTCCGCCGCGAAAGCTTTTTTCAATTACACCCTTAAGAGTTGTTATGGGCGATAAATAGACGGCATCAGATGGAGAATATCCTTTTATGTGTCCATATGTCAGCCTTAAAGTACTATTTGCATCGGGAATAAAGGATTGTTTTTTCCAGAGCCTTTTAACTTCAATCAACTTAGCTGAAAGCTCATCAAGCTTTCCTTCAATTGTTTTGATCTTATTGTCATTTTCTGAAAGCTGCTTTCTAAGAGCAAGGTCAAACTTTATTATTGGATTATCAAGCCTTTCAAGTTCCTCGTATGATTTTTCAAGCAGTCCCATAAAATAGCTTTGGTCGGTAAGCTTGTTAGCTGAAAAACTTCTATCAATAAAATCATCTATAGATGCTTCTACTTGTTTTCTATTAATGACCTTATCAACTGCCTCTACTCTTAAGTCCTCTGTGAAAACTGCAGCATCTTCAAGCATCTTCTTAAAAAATATTTTGTCTGCCTCAATACTAAACTGTCCATAAAGAACAGAGATATTTTCCCTTGTATCGGAAATATTCTTTTCCTTAAAAGCAGACTTTCTTTCTGAATCAGGCTTTTTCCTCTCAATTGCATAATCAAGAGCTAAGCTTGAGAGCCTTAACAAAGTAGAAGATCTGTATATCTGTCCATACCAAAGATCTCTTTTGGCATTCTTAAACATTTCCTGATATATTTTTGCGGTTTCTGATAGCATACTTCCGTATTCTGATTTTAATTGCTTGTCTGAATCGATAAAAGCTTGAAGTTCATTTTCCTCTGCTTTCTTTTTCTCAACCAACGCAAGCTCTCTTAAGCCTTTGAGTTTCCCTTTGTAGTTCTTAGTAACATTTGATAAGCCCTTAATTCTTGACGCCAACCTTATTTCTAGTCCATGATTATTTTCACCCATCTTTTGCATTGTTTCAATCTGAAAATCATAGAGCTTTGAAATATAAGGAAGCTGATATTTTTCCTGGTATTCCAAAAACTCTGATGGCTTATGCCTGAAGGTTCTACCTGGATATCCAAGTATAAAAACAAAGTCATTTTCATCAACTCCATTTGCATTTACCTTTAAGTATCTTTTGGGCTTAAATGGCACATTATCTTTCGAATATGAGGCTGATTTTCCATCCTTTGAAACATAAGCCCTTAGAAATGAAAAGTCCCCTGTGTGGCGTGGCCATATCCAATTATCACTCTCACCACCAAATTCACCAATACTTCTTGGTGGAACATAGACAATTCTGACATCCTTAATTTCTTTGTACTTAAAGAGAATATATGTTTTCCCCTCGAACATTTCAGATACTTCTGCTTTTATTGTCCTATCTTTGTCCTCGGCCAGCCTTACAAGCTCTTTTTTCTCCTTCTCAATTGCTCTTAGCCTTTCTGCTGGGTCTTTAATGGCTGAAACTGCTTTTAGTATCTTTTCTGAAACATCTTCATAAGATTCAGTTATCTGACAAGTCATTCCTTTTGCTTCAATTTCTTCTTCATGGGTTCTTGCAATAAATCCATTTTCTATATAATCATGCTCAACTGTACTTGCTGCCTGCAGAGCTCCGAAAACACAATGATGATTTGTTATTATTAGCCCCTTCTCTGATACAAAAGAGCCGGTACAACCTCCCACATTCACCAGTGCATCTATTAAGCTTATACCTTTAGGATTATATATATCAACTGGATCAATCTTTAATCCTGCTTCTTTTAATGCAAGGTGACGTATTTCACTTAAAGGATACATACCCTCTTCTGGATCGGGGTTTTTCCAAGCAGAAAGGAAAATTGTCATGGATAAAATAACTATAGGAAAAATTACTTTATTCCTATAAATCCCTAGTTTTGTGATCATTATTTCGCTCCATTTGAACTTACTTTTTTTTGAATTTTTAACTTTTTTATCTGAACTTTTGTTCAAAAATAATGAATTAATAATAAAACTATACATGATTGATATTTCCTGTTTAATAAATTATTTTTGGACCAAATGAATACTAATACCGAAAATATCCTCCAGCAGTCAACTAAGTTTATTAAATCGATCGGCCCTAAAAGAGCTGAATCATTTCAAAAAATAGGCATAGCGACTATAAAAGATTTGTTATTCTTCTTTCCTTCCCGCTATCTCGATCGTTCAACTATAGCTAGTGCTGCAAAGATCTATGGCTATGTATTAAATGGCTTTGAGGGTGAGGTTACCATTATCGGAAAAGTTGAGGATATTGAAAAAAGAAGATTTGGAAGTAAGGAACTCTTTAAGGTGAAAATGCGCGATGCAAGCGGCTTTTTTGATTGCATCTGGTTCAACGGAACAAAATATCTGCAGAATGTATTTTCCCAGGGGACCTATTATGCTGTCTCTGGTAAACCAGCTCTTACAAAATATGGACACCTTCAACTAGTCCATCCTGATTTTGATAGAATTACTGAAGATGAATCACAGAAATTCTTAAATACCGGGAAAATTATTCCTTTCTACAGACTTTCTAAGGAACTTAGAACAACAAATCTTGGAGATATGAGCTTAAGAAAAATAGTCAGCTCTGCTGTTGAACAATATGCTGACTATCTTACCGAAACTCTTCCGGAGAGTACTCTGAAAGAAGATCAGCTTATGGGTATTATTGAAGCTCTTAAGAATATCCACTCACCTGAAAGCAGAGAAAAACTTGATAAAGCCTTGAAGCGCTTTAAGTTTGAGGAACTCTTTTTTATTGAAATGCTTGTAGCTTTGCGAAAGTACAATCTAAGAGATTTATTGCCTGGATTTTCAATGAAGGTTAAAAGTAGCCTTGTACGGGATTTCTTAAAAACTTTACCTTTTGAACTTACAAAAGGGCAGTTGAATGCTCTAAGTGAGATTAGAAGGGATATGGAAAGCATAAAACCAATGAATCGCCTTCTCCAAGGGGATGTGGGAAGCGGAAAAACAATTGTTGCTTTAATTGCAATGTTAATTGCAAAAGATAATGCATTTCAGTCAGTTCTTATGGCTCCAACCGAGATCCTTGCTGATCAGCATTATAAGAATTTTACAAGACTTCTTAAAGATTTTGATATAAGTGTTAGTCTGCTTTTAGGTGGACAAAAGAAATCTGATAAAAGGCAGAACTTACAAGATATAGAGCAAAATAAAAGTGATATTATAATCGGCACTCATGCTTTGTTTGAAGAGAATGTTACATTTAACAATCTTGGACTTGTTATTATAGATGAACAACACCGATTTGGAGTTGTCCAAAGATCAAAGCTTGTAACAAAAGGGGTGGCTCCTGATGTCTTGGTTATGACTGCTACTCCGATACCAAGGACCTTATCGATGACTGTTTATGGCGATCTTGATATCTCTATTATTAATCAGATGCCAAAGAACAGAAAGCCTATTAAGACATTCCTTAGAGGTGATGGTATGCTGCCAAAGATCTATGACTTTATAGTCGAGAAAAAAAAGGTGGGCTATCAGTCCTTTATAATTTATCCTCTGGTAAAAGACTCAGAAAAACTCGATCTAAAGGCAGCAGAGACTCATTTTGAGGAGTTAAATAAGTCATATCTTAGTTCATTAAGTCTTGGAATGGTCCATGGACAAATGTCCTGGCAGGAAAAGGAAGATGTAATGAAGGACTTTGCTAATAAAAAGTATGATGTCCTTATTGCAACTTCGGTTATTGAGGTGGGTATTGATGTTCCAGATGCTAATATAATTGTTATTAATAATTCGGATCGTTTCGGACTTTCGCAACTCCATCAGCTTAGAGGTAGAGTCGGCCGAGGTGACAAACAGGCCTATTGTATACTCGTTACAGATGATTCTTATGCATCAAAAACAAATAGTACAAGTTTTAATTTTGAATATCTGTCAAATGACCAGATAGAAAAAAATAAAACCGCAATCAGACTGCAGACAATGGTAAATTATTTAAGTGGATTTGATATCGCCGAGGTGGATCTAAAACTCCGTGGCCCAGGTGATATATTTGGTACAAAACAAAGTGGTTTCCCTGAATTTAAGTATGCAGATATAACTAAGGATACAGACCTACTGATAAGAGCAAAATCAGCTGCCTTTAAGATAATTGAATATGACCCGAAATTGACCCTTCCCGAAAATAAACTAATAAGAGAGGCTTTAATTGAAAACTACAAGGATAATCTTGATTATGCAAAAATTGCTTGATTAAGAAGAGGCCAACTTCTGTTGCTTTTACTTCAACCTTTGCAACTGCTCTCTAAACTACATTAAACGAACTAGCTCTTTCATTTAAGAACTTCTTTTTTTTTAGAAAACTAATTTCATATCAACCAAGATCACCATACAAATGAGATATTGTGTGCTATTGATAATCAATTGATTATCAATAGTTTTTTAGTTGTATTTCTATTCATCATTATGTACAACAAAACTTAAATAATTTTCCTTTAGTTGTTTCCTTTATCTTATAAGTTTTTATATTTTTACAAACGTTTATTTGAAAATAATTACAAAAAAAATTAAAAAAGATTTTACATTTTTTAATAAAGTTTTATATTACAATTAATGTTATTGTGAATAAAGTTTTTAATTTTTTTTTATAATAAATCAACTAAGGAGCAGTCATTATATCTCTTGATACAAACATTCATTTGAATGTTGCGCTTACATATAATGTAAAGCCGGAAGAAGAATCTTCAATAGGCATTCTGTCTTCATCCCAACATGTATCCACAGATTCTGACTTATCTATTTCGACTGCAACTTATAATGACATTTATGCCGAGTGGGATTCCTCAGAGACTATTGAAGCAGTAAGGAATGCACTGGCTTTATATCATAATGTGACATTAGTTGAAGCAAATGAAACAGCATTTGAAAAGTTAAAAGCCCTGAGACCAGATATAGTTTTTAATATTGCCGAGGGATTGAATGGTTTAAGCAGGGAAGCACAGATTCCTGCTATGCTTGATATGCTTAATATCCCATATACAGGTTCAGATCCTCTTACCTTGGCAACATGTCTTGATAAATCAAGAACTAAAGAAATATTATCTTACTATAAGATAAACACTGCTCGCTTCATTACTGCAAGTAATCTGGATGATCTTAATGGCTTTAATTTATCTTTCCCAGTTATAATCAAACCGATCGGTGAGGGATCAAGCAAAGGAATTTTCGACTCTTCATTTATTGAAAATGAGGATGAATTAAAAAAAAGAGTAGTATTTAATTATAACTCCTATGGTCAGCCTTCTCTTATCGAAGAGTTCCTACCCGGAAGAGAATTTACGGTTGCCATAATTGGAAACGGAAATGATACTACTGTTTTGCCCATTGTTGAGATTAATTTTAACCAACTACCGGAAACTATGGCCCCCATTTACTCTTATGAGGCTAAATGGATTGTCGATAGAAGAGAAAATCCTTTAGAAATATTTACTTGTCCGGCAAAACTGGATGAGAAATTGGAAAAGAAGATCAGATCCATTGCATTAAGGACATATCATATTTTGAGATGTAAGGATTGGAGCAGAATTGATATCAGACTTGATGCCCATGGTGAACCAAATATTATTGAAGTTAATCCTTTACCCGGAATTTTGCCGGACCCTAAGGATAATTCTTGTTTTCCAAAAGCTGCAAGAGCTTATGGCTTTGATTATAACCAAATGTTGAATAAAGTTCTTTATGTTTCAGCTAAAAGACACAAACTGATATGAGTAATGATTTAAAAGTACTTATTTGCTATAATGAACCTGTTAAAGCTTATCAGAATTACATAGGTAAAAAATGTAGTTCTTTAGGGGAGAATATTGATCTTTCTGAAACTGAAATTGCAGATCATATAAATGATCTGGTGTCTAGCCTTCAAATCTACTTTCAGAATGTTGACACTTGTGTCTTCAGAGCTGATATTGAAGATACTATCTCCAGAATTACTTCGTTTTCTCCCGATGTGATCTTTAATTTTGTTGAATCCATCGAAGGAAATGCAAATTTTGAAGCCTACGCAGCTGGCCTATATGAACTGATGGGCTATAGCTATACTGGTAACACTCCGCTGTGCCTTGCAACTTGTCTTGATAAATCCAGAACTAAACGCATACTTCATTCTTTCGGTATAAAAACCCCAGGCTTTATGATCGCAAAGTATAAAGAGAAAATTAAACCTGAGAGTTTTAATCTTAAGTTTCCTGTAATTCTTAAACTTCTCAATGAAGATGCAAGTATTGGTATTTCAGAGTTTTCGGTTGTAAATGATATTGATGAAATTAACAGGCGGCTTGTTTTTTTATTTAGAACTTATAAACAAGATGTTCTAGTTGAAGAATATATTGATGGGCGTGAATTAAACGTTGCAATCTTAGGGGGTAAAGCTTTACCCATTTCTGAAATTAGCTTTAACGGATTACCCGAGGGACTGCCAAAGATTGTTACATAT
Organism: Bacteroidota bacterium; assembly: GCA_030706145.1. Classification (GTDB taxonomy): domain Bacteria; phylum Bacteroidota; class Ignavibacteria; order Ignavibacteriales; family SURF-24; genus JAUZPB01. The sequence continues at coordinate 2,415 of JAUZPB010000087.1, read as the reverse complement.
GAAGGGAAATGGTCCCCTGAAAGCGTTTATTTCAAAAACACAAATCCCATCTGTCCAGCTAAGAATTTGGATGTTGAAACAAAAGACAAGGTCGTTAAGATTGCGGAAAGATGTTTTGAAATTATGAATTGCCGTGACTATGCACGAATAGATATTCGTCTGAGTAAGGAAAATATTCCATATGTAATTGAAGTTAACCCAAATCCTGACCTGTCAACAGATGCAGGATTTGCAAGGGCAGCGGCAGCTTCTGAAATTTCTTATGCCGAACTTTTATTTAGAATCTTGAACTTTGCTTTAGAAAGAAGAGAAAATGATAAGAAAGTTAAAGCCTGAAGATAGGCCACAGATTGTTGAAGTGCTTACAAAAATTGTTCAGTTTACTAAAACAGAATGCGAGGTTGCACTCGAACTAATTGACCTTGCTTTATTTAGACCTGAACAAGAGGATTATCTGATCTATGTCTTTGAAGAAGACAATAAGATCTTTGGCTATCATTGTACTGGCAGAAGAGCTCTTACAGATGGTGTCTTTGATCTGTATTGGATAGTAGTTGATCCTCAAATGCAGGGTAAGGGAATTGGCAGCCAACTATTGAAACATGCCGAGGAAATTGTAAAAGAAAACAAAGGACGGTGGCTTCTGGTAGAAACTTCTTCTAAAGATAGCTATAATTCTACAAGATACTTTTATATGAAAAAGGGCTACTCAATTGTTGCTCAAATAAATGATTTTTATACAGTAAATGATAATTTGATAATTTTCGGAAAATACTTTCAACAAAAAATATAAAGGGTTATTCAATGGAACCATGGCAACAAATGCTTAGGGAAAGTGTTCATTCGGTTGATCAACTTGTTGAAAAGTTTAATCTGGATCGGTCAATTGCTCAACAGTTAGATAGATTTTTTCAGGCACGCATTAACCCTTATTACTTAAGCCTGATTAGATACCCAGGAGACCCAATCTGGAGACAATGTGTCCCCGATCGTGCCGAACTTGAGGATTATGACGCCTTTGAGGATCCTCTTAATGAAGATGCTATGAGCCCTGTCCCTAACATTACACATCGCTATCCTGATCGCGTACTTTTCTTGGTTACAAGTCAATGCGGAATGTATTGCAGATTCTGTACGCGTAAGAGAAAAGTCGGAAATTCTGATAAAATCTCTATGAAAGGCTTAGAATCAGCATTCAATTATATTCAATCCCATAGCGAAATACGTGATGTTATTCTCTCTGGAGGTGACCCGTTGATGCTTACAGATTATATGCTTGAAAAAATACTTATGCGCCTTCGAAAAATAGAACATGTTGAAATTATTCGCCTCGGGACTAAAATGCCTTGTGTTTTACCTCAAAGAATTACACCTAAACTTTGCAGTATGCTAAAAAAGTATCACCCACTCTACATTAACACTCATTTTAATCACCCTTGGGAAATTACTCCTGAGAGCTCCAGAGCTTGCCAAATGCTGGCCGATGCAGGTTGCCCGGTGGGTAACCAGTCTGTACTGATGAAGGGTGTTAATGATGATCCTGATACTATTAAGGAGCTTATGCAAAAACTCCTTAAAATAAGAGTTAAACCATATTATCTGTATATGGCTGATGAAACAAAAGGTGCGAACCATTTCAGAACATCAATAAGAACCGGTATTGAAATAATGGATAAACTTCGCGGCCATACAAGCGGCCTTGCCATTCCTTATTTTGTTATCGATGCCCCTGGTGGCGGTGGAAAAATTCCAATTCTCCCTGAATATGTACTGCACCATGACGATGAAAAAATAGTGCTCCGCAACTATAAGAACGATATCTATGTCTACAAAGATATGAAAGATGGAAAGGAGACTGTCAGAAAGGTTGATGTTATAGAAAATAATGGTAATAATGGTAATGGAAAACACGAGAAAATTGAAAAGGTTACTCCGCACCATATACCTGAGTTAGCTATAATAGATAACTGATAATAAAGGTAAGATTCTAATTTTTAGGCGTTATTTTATTTAAAACAAAAAAAGCCAGCTATTACTTAATACTAATGGCTGACTTTTTTTATTTAATTCTGACATTTTTTAGCAGTTAACATTAGCTTTTTTCTTTGCCCGAATCTACCTTACCCTTTGATGTTATAATATTATTGGTGTCTGTCTCTAAGGTTTCTTCTGGCGCTTCTGTTATCCTTCCAGCTTCTTTCCCGTCTTTATAGAAAATAATTGTTGGTACAAGTTCGATCTTTAAACTATCAATCTCATCACCAAGCCCTTTTTTCTCTCTATCGACAGCTAACAACTTAACTTTCCCAGAATCAAATCCCAGAGAGTCCAAAATCTTTAAGAACCTGGGTATTTCACGGCGGCTGTCGCTGCACCAGGTCCCAAGTACAATTGTAATATCGTAATCTCTAATTT